>CALKBB010000039.1 GCA_937989795.1 uncultured Collinsella sp.
GCAATCCGATAACTGTGCGATTCTTAAAATGCCGCCTATTGAGCGCGGCAAGGAGATCAGCGGCGGCGAGATCACGATCTACGTCCCGCGTGCTGATATGCAGTAATGGCCCGCTATCAAGGGCCGCACGACCCATACAAAAACGTAAGCGAAAGGTGGTATAGAGGGATGTATCGTACTGAAACGGTGAATGTAAATGGGCAGGATTTCGAGCTGCAGAGCGTTTCCCCGCGCTGGTATTTCGAAACGAACCAGCGCTGCGGCATGTCTGGCGACAACAAGGATGTGCTGCGGTATATGGATACGATGTTCAAAAATGTGGTTGTAAACCCTCACGAGGTCAGCAAGAAAGGATTCAACTATTTTGACGAGCAGGATGACATTGAAACTGCCGAATTGCTGATCCGTGAGATCGAACGATTTCTTCGCCCGGGAAAGCAGCAGAGAGCAGGCGGCGCTGAGAGCGCAGCGCAATAAGGCATTCTGGTTTCTCATTTTTGATAGCGGCGGCGTCACGTTTGCGGATTTATCTGCGATGGATGCCGCCGACTATTATGAGTGCCTTGCCGCAAAGGAGCTGTACGTTGCGGCGATTCAGACGAAAAAGTAACGGAAGGGGGCGGTAGCATGACCGACCAGCGCGGACTGACATTTGGCGTACAATGGGCGATCGATACCGCCCCATTGGATGAGACACAGCAAAAACAGGAGCAAATACAGGACGAATCCCAACGTACAGCCGATGCGCTGGAGCAGATCGGCACCAGCATTCAGGGGATCGGCACGCGGGCAGAGACGGCGTTTTCCGGTGTGTCCGGTGCCAGCACGGGTATGGGAACGGCGGTGCGTAGCGCTATGTTGGACAGTATCCGGCATGGCGATAACCTTGGTAAAACGCTACGCACCGGGCTTGGGGCGGCACTGGACAATGCTGCCGCCAAAGCCAAAGGGCTTGGGGCTGGTGCAAAGTCCGTATTTAGCGATATCACGAATGCGATCCGGCATCCTGTACAGGCGATCAAGGCCACGCTGGGCACGGCGCTGACGGAACATCATGTAAAGACGCTCACCCGCTTTGCCAAACGCATCGTGTATATGTTCGATGGCGACGCCGCCGGTCAAAAGGCCGCGCGCCGTGCGATTCAGTTTATCGAGCAGGATTCGATGGACCTGCGCTGCGTGGTGCTTCCCGACGGCAACGACCCCATGGAGTTCATCACCGCGCATGGTGGCGAGGCGTTGCAGGCGCGTATCGACGCCGCCGAGCCCCTCATGGACTTTGTGTACCGCTCACTGCAGGAGTCGAGCGACATTACCACGCCGGGCGGTCGTGCCAAGGCGCTCGAGGATGCGCTGACGCTCATCTATCCGCTGCGCGATAGCTACATGATCGATACGTACTTTATCCAGATTGCCGACCTGCTGGGGTTGGATTTGGAGACGGTGCGTTCGAGCTCGGGCCGTGTGTTTCGCGATGTTGCCAAACGCGAGGACGCCGAGCGTCGTCGCGAGCAGAACTACGAGCGCCAGCGGGCACAGGCCGAGCGTGCAGGCGGCGCGGGCGGTCGAGCGTCTGGTTCGCAGGGGGCGTCTCACGGTGCTTGGGCGTCGGGGGTGACGCCGTCGGTGTCCACGCCGGTCGAGGAAGAACCGTACGACTGCGTCCCGCTCGATGCCTATGGCGCTGCACCAGTGGAGGTCGTTGACGACTTGCCGCCAATCTATGTGCCCGATGGTGTGGGCGCTGTGCCTGTGGCTGATGGTTTGGGCGCACCGGCTGCGGCGGCGCCGATGGTTCTTACCGATCTGGAGCGCAAGTCCTTGGCAGGGAGCGCGAGCTGTTGACGATGCTCACGAGCTACCCTGATCTGTTCCGCACG
>CALKBB010000040.1 GCA_937989795.1 uncultured Collinsella sp.
ATCGAGGTCGTACCCCAGAGCTGCCATCCTGAAGAGGATCCTATCGTGCAGGCGTTCGACGGCCTCTTCCTTGTACGGGTCGATGTAGGGCTTGGGCGTCGCCGAGTTGTCGGTCTCGTACGAGCCGTGGGTACGCACGTAGTCGATGGCCTTCGCCTCGAGAACGTCCAGTGCATCCCTGCTGATGTTCTGGTCGTCATCGAGGAACATAACGGCCTTGTTCCAGAACTCCTTTTTCGCCTTGTGCGCGTCGAGCCGGGCGATGCCCTGGGTCGTCTGCCCCGCGTAGACGCGGCTCACGTTGCCGTGGTCCTCGTCGAGCAGGTAGTAGACGCCGCGCTGCGGGATGTTCGGCAGCGACTTCGCCTCGGCGAGGTCTTCCCTCGGAACGACGACGGTCACAAGCGACTCGCCGTCGATGCGGCAGATGCGGATGCGGTCCGGCTGCGCGCCTATGAGCTGGACGGTGAGAGTCTTGACCCGGATCATGCTCACGCCCCCTTCTTCGCGAGCTCTTCAATCATGCACGTGCGCACGAAGGCGGAGAAGCTCATGCCCCGCAGGGCCGCCTCTTCCTTCGCAGCGTCGCGCAGGGTATCGGGGATGCGAAGGGTCACGGAGACCTGGTCGCCGTCCACCAGGAAGCTCCTGATCTCGGTCTCGTCGGGGTTGCTCTTGATGAGTTGCTTGTAGCTATCGGGCATCTGCGCTCCCATCGCTCGAAATGCAATACAAATGCGTTTACAGAATTATAGCGTTGCATTGCTGGCGACTGTTGAGGCGAACGGGTGAACGGCAATATGGTCAGGCGTGGAATCAAAGAGTCAGGCAGGGACAATCCTGCCAACAACGTTGTCTCGGTCTCGCGTGGCGGGTGCGTTTGCCTACGCCATCGCAATCCCGTGCGCGGCGCTCAACAGCTCATATTCCCTCTGGCTCCACTGGCGCAGCTCAGCCGCGTGCACGGCGTCGCGGCACAGGTCCAGGAACACCTCGGCTCCCTCGCAGAAGCACTCGCGGGCAAAGGCGCCGGATCCGTCCGCAACGCACGCGCCGTCGGCAAAGAGCTTCCAGCTAGACGGCTCACGCGAGTCGTCTCCGAACAGCTTAATCTGCAGCACATGCGGATTGCCAGCAGCACAGAGCTCTTCCTCGAGCTGCTGCACCGTAAAGCGCATCTGGTGGGAGAGGCTGCTCTTGACCATGGCCGAGGCGTAGCCATTTGGCTTATCCAGAAGATGCATGTGATTCGGTTTGACGACCAGGTTGTGGAAATTGCGCTCACTGCGCACGGAGAAATTGTCCATATGGACTCCTTTCATCGATGTTGGCAGGGCCACCGTGCCTCTTGGCCGGTTGGCGTCGGGATCGTGGAGCCAACTCTCTACCCCGACTCTGGATAAAACGCGCCCGTTCCTTGCGGGCAAGATGGAGTCTATCAGCGCGCGCGGACAGAAATCAAGCGCCGCCTGCGAAATGACGTGCAAGCGACGCTTGATTGCACGGCGATTATTCGACCTGTATTCGGATAAGTGTCGAAATCGGCCGTAAGAAAGTACGGAAAAGTGTCGAATCTGACGGTCTCAACATCCGGAAAAGTGTAACCGGATGACAAAACAGCACGTAGGAGCTGGTGCTACATATGGACGCTTCAGCCGCCCCCGACCCTCGCTACTCGTCTCCGTCGTTGGGGTCGCCCTTGAGGGTGTTGATGTCCAGGTACTGGTTATCGTCCTCTTTTTGCTGGGTTTCCGACTCCGCTTGGGTGGGGCCGCGGAACAGCTGGAATCCCTCAAACGCAATGGCGCCGAGCAGGGCAATGACAATGGCGATAAAGGCAACCTTGACTGCCTGCGGAAATTCCGAGAAACGCAGCGCCTTTTCCTCGGCGTAATAATCGGCGAAGCGTTCTTCGCCCGTGCTTTTGGTGTACGCCGGTGCGGACGCGGCCTCCGGGTCATATTCCGGTGCGGGCGTGGCAGCGTACGGATCGTTGAGATAATCGCTCGGTGCGGTGCCATAATCCTCGGTCTCGATGCGACTGGTGCCAGCATAGCCATCGGAATAATCGGAATATGCCGCACCGCCCTCATAGTCCGCGGCGCTCGTGTTGGCGGCAAAAAGCGGATTAACTGGAACGTCGAGCGCCGGCATGCCGGTAGAGGTCTCATCCAGATCGGCTGCAGCCCAGGAATCGTAGGCAACCTGATGGGCAACGGGCTCATCGAGCCTTGCGACCGGAGGCTTGCGTGCCGCAGGAACAGGCAACTGCTGGGCGCTGTACATAACGGTGCTGTCGGCCGATTTGCCCTGCGTCGCTGCAGCGAGAAATGCCGCCGTCTCGGACGGGTCGCTTGCGGGGCGGGGAGCGGGCGTGGACGCCGAAGTGGGTGCGGGCGTAGGCGCGGGCGTCGAAACAGGCGACTGCGCAGGAGTCGGCGCAGATGCGGGCTTAGGCGCAAGTGTGGGATCGGGGCTTGACGGGCGAGCCCCGCCGCCCATGAGTTCGTCGGCGGTCCACGGGCGATCATCCATCACGTCGTCAAGGCTTAGCGAAAACAGGTCGTCTTCACCCTCATCGAACATGCGGTGCACATGTCCACCAATTGCCGGAATCAATCCGCGACCGGTGCATGATGCCTTGCTCAACGCCATTCTGTTCCATCCTTTCGAAATACTAATGACATCGATTATATGGAACTTCCCAAGCGGCCCGGTCTTGGATTCGTGCTTTCCAGAACTCGCACCCAAAAGGGGAGGGGCGACCCGGCCGAGTTGCCTACTTGTCGCCGGCGGCAGCCTTTGCCTCGTTGAGGTAGCTATAGAAGCTGTACTTAGAGATGCCAAAGAACTCGCAGGCACGTTCGCTCGACTTGGAAATGAGGAAGGCGCCGCGACGGTCGAGGTAACCAATGGCGCGAATGCGCTCGTCTTTGGTCATGAGCGCCGCGGGTTTGCCCACGTATTGCTCGCACTCGCGCAGCAGATCTTCGAGCAGGTCGCCGATGTTTTTGGTAATGGGCTCGGGTTCGGTGTAGCCCGTGGCGCCGGTGCCGGTAAAGGCATCGAGCGAGCGCTCAAAAGCCTTCATGAGCGTAATGTCAAAGTTAATGCCCAAAATGCCGACGGGCTTGCCCTCGTCGTTGCGGATAAAGATGGTCGAGGACTTGAGCAGCTTGCCATCGGTGGTTTTAGTGAGGTACGGCTCGCGGTCGTGTACGTCGGTGCTGCCCTCGTGCATGGACTCAAGCACAATATGGCTGGGGCCGTCACCCAGTTTGCGCCCGCTGACGTGGCCGTTTTCGATCACTACGATGGAGTGGTCCACGTCCTCGGTCTCCAGATCGTGGACGACGACTTCGCAGTTGGGGCCAAATTGGAGCGCCAGGCCGTGTGCGAGGCGCTTGTAAAACTCAATCTGTGCGGGGGTCATGGGTGCCTTCCTAAAAATTAGTTTGGGCACACTTTGCCATAAACCACATCTGTTCGCAAACAAATCCATCAACAAGGCAATTCATGACCGTTCGGCGGCGAAAAAGTACCGATTACGGCAACAAACAATTTGTTAGGTTTGCCAATCAAATAGTGTGATAGAACAGTGCTAACAAACTTTTTGTTTGGCATCCACATAAAAGTTCAGTCGCATGAATGGGAATGGGCTGAAACGCGTATGCGGGGGCCGGCAAGAGAGGACTTAAGGAGTTCACCGTATGGCCGATAAGATCCAGTGGGCGGGCAACACGATGCCCAAGAGCGATGACAAGCACTTGGGAATCATGAGCCTCGACCACGTGAAGAAGGCCCGCGCCTTCCACCAGTCGTTCCCTCAATATACCGTCACCCCGCTTGCCCGCCTGGACGGTCAGGCTGCGCGCTTGGGTCTGTCCAACCTGTGCGTTAAGGACGAGAGCTATCGCTTTGGCCTCAACGCCTTTAAGGTTCTGGGCGGATCGTTTGCCATGGCCAACTACATTGCCGACGAGACCGGCAAGGACGTTGCCGAGTGCACCTTCGATTACCTGACCTCCGATCAGCTTGCCAAGGACTTTGGCCAGGCCACCTTCTTTACCGCTACCGACGGCAATCATGGCCGCGGCGTGGCATGGGCTGCCAACAAGCTGGGCCAGAAGGCCGTCGTTCACATGCCCAAGGGTTCCACCAAGCCCCGCTTCGATAACATCGCCGCCGAGGGCGCAACGGTGACCATCGAAGAGGTCAACTACGACGAGTGCGTGCGCATGGCCGCCGCCGAGGCCGACGCCTGCGAGCGCGGCGTCATCGTTCAGGACACCGCCTGGGAGGGCTACGAGAAGATCCCGTCCTGGATCATGGAGGGTTACGGCACCATGGCTTCCGAGGCTGCCGAGCAGCTGCGCGAGATGGCCATCAACCGCCCGACGCACGTGTTTGTCCAGGCTGGCGTGGGTTCGCTCGCCGGCGCCGTGGTGGGCTACTTCACCAACCTGTATCCCGATAACCCGCCCACCTTCGTCGTGGTCGAGTGCGCTCCTGCCGCCTGCCTGTACAAGGGCGCTGCCGCCGGCGACGGCGACCCGCGCATCGTGGACGGCGACATGCCCTCCATCATGGCCGGCCTGTGCTGCGGCGAGCCCAACATCCTGGGCTGGGATATCCTGCGCAACCATGCCACCGCCTTCGTGTCCTGCCCCGACTGGGTCACCGCTCGCGGCATGCGCACCCTGGGCGCCCCCGAGAAGGGCGACCCGCGCGTCATTTCCGGCGAGTCCGGCGCTGTGACCACCGGCCTGGTCGAGACCCTCATGCTCGATCCCGAGTACGCCGAGCTCAAGGAGCTCATCGGCCTGGACAAGACGAGCTCCGTGCTCTGCTTCTCCACGGAAGGTGACACCGATCCGGATCAGTACCGTCGCATCGTCTGGGAAGGCGAATACCCCACTTGCTAATCGTTGGGGCGGAGTAAATAGGTATCGCTCCGCCACCTCACAGGTAGATTCCTTAGTTTGAAAGGTTATGAACAATGGCTAAAGAACTCGATTTCGACGCTATCAAGGCTGCTGCTGAGTCCCATCGTGCTGATATGACTCGCTTCCTGCGCGCCATGATCTCTCACCCCTCTGAGTCCTGCGAGGAGGGTGAGGTCGTCGCTTGCATTAAGGCCGAGATGGAGAGCCTTGGCTATGACGAGGTCAAGGTCGACGGCCTGGGTAACGTCATGGGCTTTATGGGCGAGGGCGACAAGATCATCGCCATCGACTCTCACATCGACACCGTCGGCATCGGCAACATCGATAACTGGGATGCCGATCCTTATGAGGGCTACGAGACCGACGAGATCATCTATGGCCGCGGCGGCTCCGACCAGGAGGGTGGCATGGCTTCTGCTACCTACGCTGCCAAGATGATGAAGGACATGG
>CALKBB010000041.1 GCA_937989795.1 uncultured Collinsella sp.
GGTGCCGACGGCTTTGAGGAGACCGAGCGCGCTTTGGCGCTGACGCCCGAGGAGGCGAAGCGTTACCGCGTCCAGTCTTACATCGACAACATGGGCGATATGCTGGCTGCTGCCGATTTGGTGCTCTCGCGTTCGGGCGCATCGAGCGTGGCCGAGATCGCTGCGCTCGCCGTGCCCTCGATACTCGTGCCGTATCCGCATGCGACGGCCGATCATCAGACCACCAATGCCCGCTATTTGGTCGACGCCGGTGCCGGCGTGCTCTGCGCCGATGCCGATATCGACACCCGGGCGTTTGCCGATGAGCTGCTGCATCTTATCGATGATGCGCAGGCGCGCGATACCATGCGCCAGGCGGCTCGCGGTTTGGCCCAGGACCGCGCTGCCGTCCTTTTGGCAGACGCGGTAGAAGGATTGCGTTAGTTAGACGGGATATCGCGGGTCGCCCTCGCGCGGATGCGGTAGGTGCGGTACAGTAGATGGGTTACAGGCAGTGTTTACGCAAGGAGTACACGAGCACATGGCTGATTCCCAGACTGCAACCTCCGCGCCCGATTTCAAGAGCGCCCATTTTATCGGTATCGGTGGCGCCGGCATGAGCGGCATCGCCCTCGTCCTTCACGAGCGCGGCTATGTCGTTACCGGCTCCGACCTTAAGACGTCGCGCTATATTCGTCAGCTTACCCGTGCCGGCGTGAAAGTACATGTGGGCCATGAGGCTGCCACCATCGACGAGGTCAAGCCCGACGTCGTCGTGGTCTCTACCGCTATTCCCGAGTCCAACCCCGAGCTCGTCCGTGCGCGCGAGCTGGGTATTCCCGTGTGGCCCCGCGCCAAGATGCTCTCGGCTCTGGGCCACGGCTACACCACCGTCGCCGTCGCCGGTACTCACGGCAAGACCACGACCTCTTCGATGTGCGCCACCATGCTCGACCGCATGGGTCTGGACCCCAGCTTCCTGATCGGTGGCATTGTCGAGGGCTACGACACCAACGGCAAGAACGGCTCGGGCGACTATTTTGTCGCCGAGGCGGATGAGTCCGACAGCTCCTTCCTGTTCCTTAACCCCAATGTGGTCATCGTGACCAACGTCGAGGCCGACCATCTCGATCACTACTCGGGTATCGAGGAGATCGAGGCCACCTTCGCCAAGTTTATGAGTCTGGTGGGCGAGGACGGCACGGTCATCGTCTGTGGCGAGGACCCGCATCTGGTCGAGCTTGCCAGGTCGACCGGTCGCCGTGTGCTCTCGTACGGTTTTGCCGAGACCAACGACATCGTCTGCGTGCATCCGGACGTCCAAGGCATCCAGAGCGACTTTGTCGTCCGCTTTGAGGATGGTACCGAGCACGCCGTCGAGATCAAGAGCAACCCCGGCCGCCACAACATGCTCAACGCTACGGCGGTTCTTACGGTCGCTCATGTTCTGGGACTCGATATCGACGCAGCCGCAAAGGCGCTTTCGAGCTTTGAGGGCGTCCGCCGCCGCTTTACCCATGTGGGCGATATTGACGGCATCACTGTGGTCGATGACTACGGCCATCACCCCACCGAGATCAAGGCGACGCTTGCCGCCGCCTCGTCGCTGGGCTATAAGCATGTCGACGTCGTGTTCCAGCCGCATCGCTATTCGCGTCTGCAGGCGCTGTGCGATGACTTTGCCGATGCCTTTGCCAATGCCGATAAGCTGCTGCTCATTGATGTGTTCTCTGCCGGCGAGATGCCGATTCCGGGCGTCACCTCTAAGATGCTCGCCGACACTGTGCGCGCCAAGCACCCCGGTAAGGAGGTCGTGTACTGCTCCAGCCGTCTCGAGCTCAATCGTGAACTCGAGAAGATGGTAGGTGAGGGCGATTTGCTGCTTACCATGGGCGCCGGCGACGTCACGACGGTCGGCCCCGAGTTCATCGAGTATCTGACTGCCAAGAAAGACGCTTAAACCCCATGGGTCTGTTTAACGCCGTCATGGCGCTTTCGGGCATGATCGATACGGACGTAATCGAGGATGAACGCCTCGCGCGCCATACGAGCTATCGTATCGGCGGCAAGGCGGATCTCTTTGTGGCGTGTCACAGCTATCATGCCCTGCGTCGCGCCGTGGCGGTGCTCGATCGTGAGCAGGTGCCGTGGGTCATTATTGGCAAGGGATCTAATCTGCTTGTTGCCGATGCAGGCTATCGCGGCGCCGTTATTTCGTTGGGGCGCGAGTTCCAACGTACGGTTGTCGCCGATGACGGTTGTACGCTGACGGTCGGTGCGGGCGTGATGTTCGCTCGCCTTGTCAACGACGCGCTGTCGCGCAGCCTTTCGGGCCTTGAGTTTGCGGTCGGTATTCCCGGCTCCGTTGGCGGCGCCGTGTCCATGAATGCCGGCACGCGAACCGAGTGGATTGGCTCGCTGGTCGAAGATGTCGTTACATTTGACCCAGGCTCCGGCATCAAGCATTATGCGGGCTCGGAGATCGCCTGGGGCTACCGTGAATGCAGTTTGCCACGCAACGAGATCATTTTGGAGTGCGTGCTCAAGCTCAAACCCGCGCCCAAGGCCGATATCCGTGAGCGTATGGAGCGGTACCTGACTCGGCGCAAGCGCACACAGCCCATGGGCCGCGCATCCTGCGGGTCGGTCTTTCGCAACCCGCCCGATGCGAGCGTGGGCAAGCTCATCGAGGATTGTGGATTAAAGGGTTTTTCGGTTGGCGGCGCGGAAGTTTCGCCCGTACACGCTAATTTTATCGTTAATAACGGAACCGCCTCGGCCGATGACGTTGCCGCGGTTATCAGACATGTGCACGGAAAGGTGAGGGAGGCGTATGGCATCGAGCTCAGACCGGAAGTTAAATTCCTCGGCTTCTAGAGCATCGAAACCAACCTTCCGCCGCGCCGGAGGGCGTTCCGGCGCACCGTCTCAGCCTCAACGTAAATCCGTTATACCTTCTAAGCCTGCTGGGTCCGTGCGGCCTGCCAAGCGTCCGGCTGCCGGCTCGCAGCTTGGTGGAGGCTCTGCGGTCAAAAAGCTTGCTCGTCCGGTGGCACGTCCCTCGGTGTCGCCCAAATCGGCGATGGGCGCCAAGCCTTCTCGTCCTATAGCGTCGCCCAAGCCATCGCTGGGGGCAAAGGCGACGCGTCCCGTCCGCGCGCTGGGTGCATCGAAGCTGCGCTCGCTGACGTCGGTGCCGGCCTCCGCAAAACCGCAATCGGGCAAAAGGGGCTCTAATCCGCTGTCGTCGGTCGGCGCTCTGGCAAATCATGCGGCGGGTGCCGCTTCTGCGGTTAAGGGCAAGGGCAAAATCGTGGGCGGCATCATTGCCGCTCTGGCAGTGCTTGCGGTCGTTGCCATCGTTGTCATTAACTCAGGCCTGTTCGCCGCCACCGATATTCAGATTCGGGGCAGCGAGCATGTGACCAA
>CALKBB010000042.1 GCA_937989795.1 uncultured Collinsella sp.
TCTGGGATCTGTTCGACGGTATCCTTATCTCCTCTGACGAGGGGTGCTGCAAGCCGGATCCCGCTTTTTTCAGATCCTGTTTGACCGCTACGGATTAGATTTCACCACCTGTCTGATGACCGGCAACGAACGCACCAGTGATCTGGCAGGTGCTATAGCTGCGGGGATCGACTGCTGTTACCTGCACACCGCCACCTCTTCCGGTTCCGCAGATGAGCCACCAAAAAAAGCCCGCTTTACAGTTATGGATGGTGACTCTTATGCGCTGCAAAAAATTCTTCTAAGTTTAGCGAGATAAGATAAAGCACCCGGAAGTCAGCTTTTCCCGGGTGTTTTTTCATCCATACAAATGCTGCCACACAGATCACCACAGAGATCATGGAGCCTGTCAGGAACTGCATCAGGGATGCTCCTCAGATTTTTTCCGTGGCACGCTCTTCCTCTGGATAAGTCAGTCCCCAGTCTTTTCGGATCCGGGTCATCATTTTCATAACATCCTCGGTAAGCTCAAGCTTCATTAATTCCGGATGTCCGGCGATGGCCTGTTCCATATCCTCCACCTCGTATCCCAGTGCGTCTGCCGTAGCTCCCGCCACAATTTCCTCGGTGTGTCCGTCTTCCGTGTACGTGATCACTGCTTTCTGCCCTCTGGGATACTCATACATTTCCACGTAAGCCTTGTCAAAAGAGATCATGCCCCGTTTGGGCTGCTTGGCATGCAGGGACAATGTGACCGTTGCCATCTCCTGCTCCCGGTTCATCAGAAGTATTCCCGCCTGCTCGTACACACCGGTAGGTGCAAGCTTCACCTGCGAAGTAATCTGATCCGGGCAGGAATTTAAGAACATTCTGACAAAGGAAAGGGCATACACACCGATGTCCAGCAATGCTCCTCCGGCCAGATTCCGGTTGAAGAACCGGTTCTTCATATCGTAGTCCTTATAGCTTCCGAAGTTCATCTGTATCACACGAAGTTCTCCGAGATCTCCCGCATCCACTCGCTTTAACAGTTCCTTATAGATTGGCATATGATAGATTGTCATAGCTTCCGCCAGAACTACGCCGTGCTCCTTCGCCAGCTGCATGGCTTCTTCCAGTTCGTCGATGGTAAACAGACCGTTCTGTGCCTTGCGGATCTTTTCGTAATCTTTAATGATCGTCTGTGCCTGTTTTTCGATTTCGGATGTTTCTTCGTTATGTTCGTCTTTTAACTGTTCGATGATCGCGAGAGAGGCGATCTTGCCCTCTGCCAGAGCACCGGTTACATATTTCTGCGGGCTGCCGCCTGCAACATCACCGGCAGCAAATAAGCCAGGTGTGCGGGTGGCCATCGATTCGTCGGTCATAATACCGCCGTCGGGCGCCAGATCCACCAGATGCTCTACAAGCTCGGTATGAGGCTGCGTGCCAGCAAAGACAAAGATACCAAACGAGCCAGGATCGAAGAACTCGGAACAGGTTTCACCGGTACTGTTGTCCTTAAATGTGATAGTCGTGGGTATGGCCTCGCCCGATAGTTCCACAATACTAGTTTGGTACCTAACTGAAATATTGTCTTTTGCGAGCACCTTTTGAACCACACCTTCGGGAGCACGGAACTGATCGCGGCGCAGCACAATGGTCACGCTGCTCGCAATTTCGGACAGGAACAGCGCCTCCTCACATGCCGCATTACCTCCGCCGATCACAAAGACCTGCTTGCCACGAAAGAACATGCCATCGCACGTCGCGCAATACGAAACGCCACGACGGCGATATGTATCCTCGCCGATAAAACCAGCAGAGCGCGGCGTGGCACCCATGCAAGCGATAACGCTTGAGGCCTGCATATCGCCCATATCGTGATGCACCGTAAACAGCGCTGAATCCGCATCGTAATCGATGCCCGTTACCATGCTCCATGCAACCTGAGCTCCCAGGCCCTCTGCATGTTGCTGAAAACGCTCGCCGAGTTCGGCGCCACTCAAGAGAGGAATGCCCGGATAGTTCTCGACCTCATTGGTTGTGGCGATCTGTCCTCCCGACATGCCCTGTTCAATCACGGTCGTCGTTAGGTTAGCGCGCGCCGCATAGATGGCTGCAGCATAGCCCGCAGGCCCGCCGCCGATAATCGCAACATCGATCGGCTGATGAGTAGTCATGAAGAGACCTCCTGTCGAAAGATTGGCGTTCTTTGCGCTCATACCCAAATTTATGCGAACGTGACACTCATGCACTACAATGATTCTCTGCGAATCAAAGACGAAGGGGAGATATCGATGGATCAGACGCAGACGAGCGACGACGCTCCCCTGCCCACGCACAGCACTCCCCAATCGGAGCAAACCACACTCTTGGCTCAGCAAAAACCTCTCGTGACCATTGTGCACGCCTCGGTCGGCTCGGGCCACAAGGCCGCCGCAAATGCGATTGCGCAGGCATTCGACCTCATCCGCGGCACCAATGGCATCCCCGAGGATATTGAGATTGAAGTGCTCGATATCCTTGATTTTGGACGCATAAAATTCGACGGCAACAAAACGGCTGCCTCGTTTACCGGCGCTACGCGCCCAATTTATGACTTGACCTGGCGTTATACCCTTACAGGACACCTGCTTTGGGGCGGCGGCACGGCATGGTCGCGCATCATGTTCCCCGCATTTAACGAATACGTTCGGACTCGTAGGCCCATTGCCGTGGTAGCCACACATATCACGGCAGCCAACGTTGCCGTTGGTGCGCGCGTCATTACGGGCATCGACTATCCCGTCATTTGCGTACCGACCGATTACGAGGTCGAGGGCTGGTGGCCCCATAAGGACACCGACCTATTCTGTGTGGCAAACGAGTTTATGGCCGAGACACTCCGTCCCCGCAGGGTTCCCGAGACCAAGATCCGCATTACGGGGATCCCCATTCGCGCCGGGTTTGATACGGACTACAACCGCGAGGAAGAACTCGAAAAGTTCAATCTCCCCACAGACAAGCTCGTTGTGCTGGTGATGGCCGGCGCCAGTTTGCCTCAACCGTATGTTCGCTTTCGCGCGGAGATGGACCGCACCCTCCCCTTCCTGCGCAGCTTCGAGGACATGCACTTTGTCTTTTTACCGGGCAAGGATGCCGAATATGCCACCCGTCTCAAAACGCTCTTCGACGCCATAAAACTCGAGAACGTCACGGTTCTAGACTACGTCGATGACATGGCAGCGCTTATGCATGGCTGTGACCTGGCAATTCTCAAATCGGGCGGACTCACTGTTACCGAATGCCTGTGCGCACACCTGCCGATGATTCTGCTGGGCAAGTCATATGGCCAGGAAAAAGCCAACACCACCATGCTCACCGGCATGGGCGCCAGCATGCATGTCACCACCGCACGCGAGCTCATCGTGACGTTGCGCCATCTCCACGATCATCCGGAGTCGCTCAA
>CALKBB010000043.1 GCA_937989795.1 uncultured Collinsella sp.
ATAATGATTTCGGGGCGATAGGTGTCGGCATGCTGCACGACCGTGGTGAGATCGGTAATGTCGACTTCGATGTCGGTTGGAATGATGGTGTAGCGCGAATGGTCGAGCTTATGCTCAATGGCGCGACCTAATCGCCCGCTTGCGCCGGCGATCCATACGACCGTTTTAGGTTCAATGAACATGGGAATCCTTCCAGAAGATTTGGAAACTGGAAAAGTATACGCCACTTTTGCATGCTAAAGCGCTTCGATGGCATTTTTCTGTACGGAATGCCAGCAACTTCACTCGCATTCATTCCCAGACAGCCCGACTTCACTCCGGCATAGGCGCACCTGACATTTGCCTTACTTTCCGCGCTCACGCGTCTCTCGCATTCGCCCCGAGTGCCATAATGTATGGCGAAAAGGAGACCAGCTATATGAAGTCAAGGGCTAAACCGTAGGTTTTCGAGAACAGTTAATTGTCCGAACGTTGCAGCTTGAGAACCGAATATCGAATGCTTTCCGGGCATGGCGAAGCAGGCGGCGGGGCCGCCTCCGATGCCCTTTGGCTTGGATTGCCCTATTCCCTCCCCGGGTCGTACGGGACCTGGTCGCGCATCACCGCGAACACGATGTGGCACAGCTTCCTCGCCACGGCCGTGACGGCCACGCGGTGGGGCTTGCCCTCGGCGCGCTTCCTGTCGTAGAAGGCGCGCAGCCCCGGGTCGTACTGCCTGGCGCGGTTGGCCGCCAGCCACAAAGCGCGGCGAAGGTACGGCGAGCCGTGCTTGGTTATGGGGCCGCCGCCGCTGTCGAACTGCCCGGACTGGCTCACCGACGAGTTCAGCCCGGCGTAGCTCACCAGGGCGGGCGCGTTGCGGAAGCGCGACACGTCGCCTATCTCGGAGACTATCTGGGCGCCCGTGACGTAGGACACCCCGGGTATCGTCAGCACGAGCGGCTCGACCTCGTCGAGCAGGGACCTCAGCCTCGCCTCGACCCCGGCGCACTCGGAATCCGCGAACTCGATCTGCCTTATCAGGGACTTGACCTGGAACGAGGCCGCCTCCTGGCCGAGCCTCACGCCGATCGACGACTTGGCCGCGGCCTTGATCTTCGCGGCGTAGCCGGACGACTTGCCGCCGCGCCTGGACGCCTCGGCGATGTCGCGGGCGAGCGAGTCGGCGCGCCTGCGCGCCAGCTCGAAGGGCAGCGGGGACTTGGACAGCACCGCGCGGCTGCCGGCCCCGAACATGTCCGAGAATATCCCGGCGTACTCGGGGAAGTGGGCGTCCATCAGGCATATGCACTGGGTCTTGAGCTCCGCCACCATGCCGCGCAGCGACTGCAGGTAGCGCGACAGCGACCTCAGCGACGCCATCTCGTCGGTGGCGAGCCTGGTCTCGTCGTACTGGCCTATGCGCAGCGCCTCGGCTATGAGCCCGGCGTCGACGCGGTCGTTCTTGACCTTGTCGAGCCCCTTGAGCTTGCGCACCGCCTTGACCTGCATGGGGTTTATCACGGCGACCGAGTAGCCTCGGGCGACGAGGAACGAGTAGCACGCCATCCAGTAGTGGCCGGTGGCCTCCATGCCCACGACGACGTCGGACGGCGACCCCGCAAGGCCCTCGAGCCACGCGACGGCCCTCTCGAGCCCGGCCTCGGTGTTCTTGAACGGCATCGGCGGGCACATCTCCGCCCCGCGCTCGTCGACCGCCCCTATGACGTGGTCCGTCTTGGCGATGTCCACACCCGCGTAGATCATTCCCGGCTCCCTTCTGCGATGCGGCGGGGCCTGCCCGAGCGCCCGGGACCGCAACCTCCCAAAAGAGATCCGAGGTGGCGCGTCGCCCCTCATCCAGCTAATTCGCGGCCTTTCCCGAACGGGGCAGGATGCCACTCTCCTTTGCGAGGTCGCACCCGTCGCCTCAGCCGTCATGTCGGCATCCCTGCCCGCCAGAGTCTGCATTGCATCTGAAAGCATTCGATATTCGGCTCCCAAATGCAACAACTAAAAGATAGGAGCCGGTATGATTTCCAGCCCCTTCCAACAAAAAGGTCCACGCACAATTCCGACCCTTCCCAACAAAAGTAGCCGAACGCGAAGCCCTATCCTTTCCAGCAAAAAGGGCCGGCACGAAGCCAACCCTTTTAATCGCAAATCTATGCAGTTTTCGCAGCGCAGTTCAACTACAGAATCTGATCGGTTTCCTTGAACTTCACCACATCAACCTTCTTGGCCGACTTGTAAATGGTCATAGCGCCCCAGTACGCAACACCGGCAAAGATAAGCGAGTTCAGGCCCGGAATGCCAATAGCCAGAATCGAGGAGCCCTCGCCCACGCAGAACGCGAGCGCCCACACGATAAGCGCGATGGGGTTCCACTTCTCAACCTTCTGAGGCAGCTTGCCCGACGGGCGGGTTTCTTCCAGAACAGCACGGTTGCGCTTCAGGATGAAGTAATCAATAACCATGATGCCAGCCGCAGGCGGAATAGCAACGCCGAGCAGCGTCAGGAAGTTCGTGAAGTAGTTGATGATGCCGATAACGGAAAGCAGCGTGCCAATGATGCCGAGCGTCCAAGTCATAACGTTGCGGTTAATCTTCACGTTGA
>CALKBB010000044.1 GCA_937989795.1 uncultured Collinsella sp.
AGGAGCCGAGCCCGTGTTCTACGGCATTGCGCCCGATGATGAGCAGACGATTGCCGAGCTGGTGCATCGCGCCGCGCGAGAGTGCGATTTTGTTATTACGAGCGGTGGCGCCTCGGCGGGCGATTACGACTACGTGACGGCACTCGTCCGGCGCGAGGGCGAGGTGCTGTTTGACCGCATCTCGATGCGTCCGGGCAAGGCCATCACGTTTGGCTTGCTCGGGGGCAAGCCCTACCTAGGGCTTTCAGGCAATCCGGCCGCGGCGTATGTGGGCTTTGAGATGCTCGCCCGTCCGGCGATTCGCAAGATGCGCGGCTTTGCCGAGGGTGCGCGTCCCGTGCAGCAGGCGACGCTCACACACGGCGTGAAAAAGCGACAGCATCGTCGCTTCTTCGATCGCGCCACGGTTTTGCGCGACCCCGAGACCAGTGAGCTGTTGGTGACCGAGGCCAAGACGCAGAATTCGGCGCTGCTCGGCACGATGCAGCGGTCCAACTGCCTGCTGCGTATTGACGAAGGACCGTGCGAGCTCAAGGCGGGCGACGTCGTGGATGTCGTGCGTGTCGACCTGCCTGAGGGCACGGTGCTATAGGAGGAATGCTATGGAGCTGAAGATTTCGATTGTGACGTGTTCGGATACGCGCGATCTTGCCCAGGACGAGGCGGGTGCCGCGCTCGAGGAACTCATCGTGGCGCAGGGTTGGACGGTCGCCTCGCATGTGGTCGTGCGCGACGACGCCAGCGAGATCGGTGATGCCATTGTGGAAGCCGCCGATGAGTGCCACGCCAATGTCGTGCTCACCTGCGGCGGCACGGGGCTTTCGATGCGCGACGTGACGCCCGAGGCGACGCGTGCCGTCTGCGACCGCGATGTGCCGGGTATCGCAGAGGCAATCCGTGCGTATTCCATGACCAAGACGCGCCGCGCTATGCTCTCGCGCGCCGTGTGCATGCAGCGTGGGCATACACTTGTCATCAACTTTCCGGGATCCACGAAAGCGGCCCGCGAAAGCTGGGAGGCCGTGAGCGACCAGCTGGAGCATGCGGCCCAAATGACGGCGGGCGGCGGGCACGCCAAATAAGCGCACTGCCTGCGGCGGAGCGACCTTACGGGCTGCTCCGCCTTTTTTATGCAGCGACAGTGCAGCCGTCTCGGGGTTATCGGTAAAAGAAATTAATTAGGCGAGAAGTAATTATCACAAACATTATTCGCGCCGAAGTATAATCTAGTAACAGAATAAAGCCCGCGGTGGGGTGCCCGGGCACAAGGTCCGAAAGGGTTGAATATGTTCGATATGGTTTCACGCCGCGGTTTTGTCTCGCTTTCTGCTGCCGCTGCCGCCGGCCTTGGTCTTGCCGGCTGCTCGGGCAACAAGACGTCCGAGCCGGCCGGATCCGATGCCGGTTCTGCTAAGGCATCTTCCAAGAAGGCTGTCGAGCTGCAGGTCTTTGCCGCCAACTCGCTCGAGAAGGCCCTTCCCGAGGTCCAGGAGCTCTACACCGACCAGACCGGCACCACCTTTGCCGACACGCAGTTTAAGGCCTCCGGCGACCTCGTTGAGCAGATGCGTGCCGGCGCCACGGTCGACGTGCTCATCACCGCTTCCAAGGGCACCATGGATGACGCTGAGACCGCCGAGCTCGTCGACGCCGACACCCGTGAGGATATGTTTGTCAACGACCTCGTGATCATTCGCGCCGAGGGCTCCGACACCAAGGTCGAGGCCATCACCGACGTCGCGAATCTGGACGGCAAGATCGCCATTGGCGACGCCAAGACCGTTCCCGCCGGCAAGTACGCCAACCAGGCCCTGGCCTCCGTGGGCCTCTACACTGGCACCGAGGGCGACGACGGCGAGTATGCACCCGAGCTCGCTGACAAGGTGGCCCTGGCCGACAAGGTCGGCACCGCTGCGGCCTACGTCTCTACGGGCGACTGCGTGGCAGGTTTTGTCTACAGCTCCGATATCTTCCGCTACGATGGCATCGAGGAGGCCTTCGTGTGCCCCGAGGATTCGCACAAACCCATCGTGTATCCGGGTGCCGTCGCCGAGAGCTCCGAGCACGCCGACGAGGCCAAGGCGTTCATCGATTTCTGCCTGACCAACAAGAAGGCCCAGAAGATTTGGGCCAAGTACGGCTTTGAGCTTTCCGCATAGTGCGGCTTGGCGCGATAATTCCATCGTTTTGTTTTTCACTTCGTCCTTGTATTCGCTTGGAGCTTTTCGTGCTTAATAGATTCCGCATGCTTGTCGCCTGTGCTTTGACCTTCGCGCTTTGCTGGGTGCCGGGATTTGCGTTTGCCGGGGACGCTGAGCACGGGGCCCAGGTTGCTGCGACCGCTCATGGGCTTTCCTATGGGATCGAAGGTTTTGAGCGGTTGGCCAAGGGGACCGCTCGTGCCATGGAGGGCCAGCCTGAGGGCTACCGGTTTCCCGTTGACGAGGACGTGGACCTTGTAGTGGCGCCTGCCGCCGATCGCGTTGTGGTGTGGATATCGCCCAAGGCGGTCGAGAAGTATGGATTGGATCCGCAGGATAACGAGTGCGTATCGGGTCTCAAGGCCCTCGTCTGTAAGCTCGACAGCGCAAACTGCATGGGAGGCGCGCAGCTAGGGGACGTGGATCTTCCTTGGTATGTCACGGCGGAAACAACGTTTGATGCCGGCGGGTATACCTATGGCTTTGACGAGCGCGGTGCGGATGGGGATCGCTATGTGGTGATTGCATCAGCCTCGGGTGATGCCAAGGGCGGCGCGCGTTGGCTTGATAGCGCTCAAATGGTGGAGGCATCGTCTGTCGTGTTGCGGGATGAGCAGGGCCCCTTGACCTCCTTGGCCTCCTTTTTGGGCGACATCGACTATCGCCCGTTTTGGGTGTCCATTAAAACGAGCGGCCTTGCTCTGCTGATCTCCTTTGCGCTGGGCCTAGTCGCCGCGTGGAAGACTATGGGTACCTCGAGTCGCATCAAGGGCCTGCTCGACTCGGTCTTTACCATCCCTATGGTGCTGCCGCC
>CALKBB010000045.1 GCA_937989795.1 uncultured Collinsella sp.
CGATGAGCTGGCAAAGGAGATTCCCAACGCATTCATCCCCGGCCAGTTCGTGAACCCCGCCAACCCCAAGGCTCATGTTGCCACCACCGGCCCCGAGATCTGGGATGACACCGACGGCGAGGTCGACATCTTCGTCGCCGGCGTTGGCACCGGTGGTACCGTGACCGGCGTGGGCGAGTTCCTCAAGGAGCAGAACCCCGAGATTCAGGTCGTCGCCGTCGAGCCCGCCACCTCCCCGGTGCTCTCCAAGGGCCAGGCCGGCCCGCACAAGATCCAGGGTATCGGCGCCGGCTTTGTGCCCGACGTCCTCGACACCCAGGTCTACGACGAGATCATCCCCGTCGAGAACGACGACGCCTTTTCCACCGGCCGCGCCGTGGGCCACAAGGAGGGCGTGCTCGTGGGCATTTCGTCCGGCGCCGCCGTGTGGGCTGCGCTGCAGCTGGCCAAGCGCCCCGAGAACGAGGGCAAGACCATCGTGGCGCTGCTCGCCGATACCGGTGAGCGCTACCTGTCCACGGCACTCTTCAAGGACTAAGGCCTGTCGCCCATAGGTTGAGCCCAGGGACGAGCCGGTCTCCTCTCTCCCGGCAGTCGGAGCCCATCCCATCAGGGCGCCCCACGAAACGTCCGAACTTGCTACAATGTCTGCGGCGCGGAACCAGCCTCCCGCGCCGCTTTTCTTTTTTGGCCACATGCCACCAAGGAGAACCTCCCCATGCACAACAAGCGCGTGCTCGTCGCCATGAGCGGCGGCGTCGATTCCAGCGTGACTGCCTACCTGCTCAAACGCCAGGGCTACGAATGTGTCGGTGCCACCATGTGCCTCACCTGCCCCGCGCCCGATCCCGTTACGAGCATGAGTAAGGTCGACCGCGACATCGCCGATGCAAAGGCCGTCGCCGAGCGCCTGGGGATACCCCACCATGTGCTCGACCTGCAGCAGACCTTCGACCGCAACGTTATCGAGCGATTTGTGACTGCCTATCAGGAGGGGCTGACGCCCAACCCGTGCATCATCTGCAACCGCCATATTAAGTTTGGCGCGCTGCTCGATGCGGCACTCGATATGGGCTGCGACTACATCGCCACAGGCCACTACGCCAAAACGAGTCAGGCGCCCGACGGCACCTGGCAGCTGCACCGCGGCGAGGACTCCAAAAAGGACCAGAGCTACTTTTTGTATTCGCTCACGCAGGAGCGACTGTCGCGCACGATCTTTCCGCTGGCAGGCTTGGACAAAGAACGCGACGTGCGCCGCATTGCCGCCGAGCAGGGTTTTGCCAACGCAAAGAAAGCCGAGAGCGAGGATATCTGCTTTATCGCGGACGGCGACTATGCGGGCTATATCGAGCGCCGCTGCGGACATGCCGCCGAGCCGGGCGATATTGTATGGCGCGACGGCAGCGTGGTCGGACGCCATAACGGCGCGCTGCGCTATACCATCGGCCAGCGCAAGGGCCTGGGCGTCGCGATGGCGCATCCCGTGTACGTAACGGGCGTCGACGCCGCCAACAACATTGTGCACCTGGGCGAGGTCGACGACCTGACGGCCACAGCGCTCACGGCCAATGACTGGATCTGGAGTGCCCCTGCCGACCACATGGAGGCAGAGCTCACGTCCGGCGGCATTCGCGTGGGCGCCAAGTACCGCTACCGTCAAAAGGACCAGGCAGCAACCCTTACACGTGGCGCCGACGGGCAAATGCTGCTGACTTTTGACGAGCCGCAGCGAGCCATCGCCCCCGGCCAGGCCGTTGTAGTCTATCGCGGCGACGTCGTCTTGGGCGGCGGCACGGTGACCGGCGCGCTTAAGTAGCCCCATCCCCTTCATAAATTGCGGTGAAATAGGGACTGCTTATGCGTTTCAAATGCAAAAACAGTCCCTATTTCACCGCAACGCACAAGAGCGCCCCTGCCGGCAACGTTATACCGGCTAGGGCGCTCTTAACTTGCCACGCGCTATAAATGCGCCTAACGCTGCACGTAGGCGCGGACGAGCTCGTAGGTGTTGCGCACGCCGTCCATGTGGCTGCGCTCGTAGTTGTGGCTCGCGTACACACCGGGGCCGATCAGGCCGTGACGGATGTCGTAGCCGGCAGACAGCGTGGCCTCAACGTCCGAGCCGTAATGCGGGTACACGTCGATGGCGTAATCAAGCTCGAGCTCGCGCGCGATATTGGACAGCGTGGTCACCAGATCGTAGTTATAGGGGCCACCCGAATCCTTGGCGCAGATCGACACCATGCGCTCGGTGCAGCCCAGGTCGTCGCCCACGCAGCCCATGTCAACGCTGATCATCTCGCGCGTGTCGGCCGGCACGAAAGCGCCGCCGTGGCCGACCTCCTCGTACACGGTAAAGAGCAGCGACACCTTGCGCGAAAGCGTCACCTCGCCGTCGGCAACGGCACGGGCCAGACCCAGCAGAATCGACGCCGACAGCTTGTCATCCAGGAAGCGGCTCTTAATGTAGCCGCTCTCCGTCACCGTGGTACGCGGATCCATAGCGATGATGTCGCCGGTCTGAATACCCAGCTCGAGCACATCGTCCTTGCTGTCAACGTTCTCGTCGAGTAGGATTTCCATATTCTTCTCGACGGTCTTGACCGGCTCGTCGGCCACATGCGCCGAAGGCTCGGTATTGAGGACCACGCCCGTGTACACATTGCCGTCACGCGTGTAGACGGTGCAGTTCTCGCCATCGGCCGTAGACCACTGATGCCCGCCGAGCGTCGTGGGACGCAGGCGACCATTGTCCTTAATGGAGCGCACCATGGCGCCCAGGGTATCGACATGACTCGCCAACACGAGCGGCTCGCCCTCGCCGCCAAGCTCAACGAGCACGTTGCCCTTATTGGAACGCTCGGGGCCAAAGCCCATATCGCGCAACGTTTCCATTAGATAATCAGTCGCCGCACGGGTATAGCCCGTAGGCGAGGCAATCGAGGTAAGCGTCTTCAACTGGTCAGTAATATAGGAGAGCGTAGAATCCATCTTGGACACCAAAGTCACCCTTTCATATCGAATTAAACCCACAGCAACAATACCACCGCGAGCCATCTTTTTTACCTAGCGAGATGATCCATCGAGCTCCCCAGAACTGCGCCCGCCACGATAACCAGAATCTTTCCGCAGGACAGAAGGAGGCCCCGCCGCACGTAGTGCGCAGCGGGGCCTCCGACATGTCCGAGGACGATTCTGGGGCTAACGGGCGGGGCCCGCCGAACCAGGTTAAGCAGCCGGGCAGATCTTCTTGAAGAGCTCGATGACGTCGTCGAGCGTTGCCTCGCGCGGGTTACCCGGGAAGCAGGCGTCGGCCATGGCGTCCTTGGCCAGGACCTCGATCTCGTCAGCCTTCATGGCCTCGCAGACGTGCGGGATGTTCACGTCGGCGGAAAGCTGCTTAACGGCGGCGATAGCGGCGTCGGCAGCCTCGTCGGTGCTCATGCCCGAGGTGTCAACGCCCATGGCGACGGCAACCTTGGCCAGGCGCTCGGCGCAAACCGGCTTGTTGAACTCCATGGCGATCGGCAGCAGCATGGCGCAAGCAACGCCGTGCGGGGTGTCGTAGTGAGCGGACAGGGTGTGAGCCATGGCGTGGTCGATGCCCAGGCCGACGTTGGAGAAGCCCATGCCGGCGACATACTGGCCAAGAGCCATGCCCTCGCGGCCGGAGCCGGGCTGACCGGACTTGGCCTCGGCGACAGAGTCGCGCAGGTTCTCGCTGATCAGCTTAATAGCCTCAAAGTGGAACATGTCGGAGAGCTCCCAAGCGCCCTTGGTGGTGTAGCCCTCGATGGCGTGGGTCAGAGCGTCCATGCCAGTGGAGGCGGTAAGGCCGGCGGGCATGGAAGCCATCATGTCGGGGTCGACGACGGCGACCTCGGGGGCGTCGTTGGTGTCGACGCACACGAACTTGCGAACCTTCTCGGGGTCGGTGATGACGTAGTTGATGGTCACCTCGGCGGCGGTACCGGCGGTCGTCGGCACGGCGATGGTGAACACGGCGTGGTTCTTAGTGGGAGCAACGCCCTCGAGGCTGCGGACATCGGCGAACTCGGGGTTGTTGATGATGATGCCGATAGCCTTGGCGGTGTCCATGGAGGAGCCACCACCAATGGTCACGATAGCGTCAGCCTCGGCGGCCTTGAAGGCCTCGACGCCGTCCTTGACGTTCTGGATAGTGGGGTTGGGCTTGATCTCGGAGTAGAGGCTCCAAGCGATGCCGGCGGCGTCGAGCTCGTCGGTCACCTTAGCGGTAACGCCAAACTTGACCAGGTCGGGGTCGGAGCAGACGAAGATCTTCTTGTAGCCGCGACGCTGGAGCTCGCCGGGGATCTCCTTGATGGCGCCGGAACCATGATAAGAGATGGTGTTGAGAACGAAACGATTAGCCATTGATAGCCTCCCATCGTGTGGGGGCATCCATTACGCCCCGCGCTATAAGTCCCATCCTAACGCTTTTGAAACAAAAAACGCGTGAGAATGTCAAATGTGTTAAAGCGTTTCAACAACTGGTATCGTCACCGCCTGGCCACTAAACAAAAAAGGGGCGACCGAGATGGCCGTCCCCTCCCCATTATCGATCTATCTGACAAGGGGACTGCCCCCTTGTCACATCTTGCCGCTATTTTTGGCAGGCGTCTTTCCAATCTTCGCAGGCGCGCTTCCAGCGAGAGCGCAAATCGCGCTCGCGGTCGATAAACATAATGCCAAACGCGACAAACAGCAGCACGCTCGCCACCGCAATGGCGTGCAAGCCCATGCGCTCAATACACCAGTTGCCCAACACAGCGCCAAACACAAAGGTAAAGATCACGCCAAAGTACAGCAGGCCGTTTTCCAAAAAGCCACGCCTATGGGTGATGATGTAGTCGTCCACGTTTTGCAAGGCATTACGCAGGTTGCCGATGCACATGGTCGTAGCGATGCCGTGACCGTGGATCTTGCGGAAGCTCTCGACCTGCATGCCGCAGGCAAACGAGGTGAGGCAGTTGGCGAGCAGGTTGAAATTGCCGCCCGGGATAAAGCTCACGCCCAGCAAGATGACGGCTTCAAAGAACACCGTCACCTGACGCCAGTGGATCACGCTGCCAAACCGCTCGTGAACCAGGTCGGCAAGCATAATGCCCACGGCAAACGACACCACAGGGAAGAAGTAGCGCCCCGCAAGTGCCCAGTTGCCCTCCGAGATGCTCACGCCCACGAGCAGGATGTTGCCCGTCTGCGCGTTGGCGAAAACATGGTCGCGCCCAATGTACGAATACACGTCCATAAAGCCACCGGCGAGCGCCAAGATAATGCCCAGCTCAATAGACTCCGATATCTGTTTGGCACGCTGCATCGTCGTGCATCCTCCTTGTTGACGACTCTCTCGTGCGTTGGCGGAGACATAGCCGCCGTTCATACTGTAACCCATTGACAACATGACGTGCGCGCGAGACGGGTTCTCCAACGCGCGGATACACAGTCTGGAAACAAACGGCGGGCGCGGCGCCGACACCCGAAGCCTCGTGTACTCCACCAGTCTTTTTAGCGCCGTCCCAAAAAGACTGGTTACAATTACGTGCAGCATACTAACAACGGGAGGAATCGTGGCACAAAAGCCCCAGGACGCTCAGCACAACCAGCACGGCAAGCATGCCCAGCGCGGCCAGCAGCAAAAGCGCGGCGGTAAGACGCAGGGCTCGCGACCCACGCATGCCCCGGCGGCGCCCGCCCGTCCCTGGCACCCGGGCCGCGATAAGTTCCTCCCTGTCAGCCGCGCCGACATGGACGCGCGTGGCTGGGACCAGTGCGACTTTGTCTACGTCTGCGGCGACGCTTACGTGGACCACCCTAGCTTTGGTATGGCCATCATCAGCCGCGTCCTCGACGCGCATGGCTACAAGGTGGGCATCATCTGCCAGCCCGACTGGACCGATCCCGCCAGCATCACCGTGCTCGGCGAGCCGCGCCTGGGCTTTCTCGTCAGCGCCGGCAACATGGACTCCATGGTCAACCACTATTCGGTGACCAAGCACCGCCGCCACACCGATGCCTATACCCCCGGTGGCGAGGAGGGTCACCGCCCCAACCGTGCCGTCACGGTCTACGGCAACCTCATCCGTCAGACGTTCAAGGACGCCCCCATCATCATCGGCGGCATCGAAGCGAGCCTGCGCCGCCTGGCCCACTACGACTACTGGCAGGACAAGCTCAAGCGCTCGGTACTGCTCGACTCGGGCGCCGACATCCTCATCTACGGCATGGGCGAGCACGCGATCGTCGAGATCGCCGACGCGCTCGACGCGGGACTGCCCGTCGATCAGATCACCTATATCAACGGCATCGTCTACCGCACCAGCTCGCTCGACGAGGTCTACGACTACGACCTGCTGCCCAGCTGGGACGACCTTGCCGCCGACAAGCTCAACTACGCGCGCAGCTTTAACGTGCAGCAGCAGAATATGGACCCCATCACCGGACATCGCCTGGTAGAGCCCTACCCCAACAGCGTCTATGTGGTGCAGAACCCGCCGTCGGCGACGTTAACGACCGATGAGATGGACGAGGTGGCCGAACTCCCCTACGCACGCGATTGGCATCCCGACTACGACGCGGCAGGCGGCGTGCCGGCCTTTGCCGAGATCAAGTTTTCCATTAGCTCCAACCGCGGGTGCTTTGGCGAGTGCTCGTTTTGCGCCCTCACCTTCCACCAGGGCCGTGTGCTGCAGATGCGCAGCCACGATTCGATCATGCGCGAGGCCGAGCTGCTCACGCGCGACCCCGAGTTTAAGGGCTACATCAACGACGTGGGCGGGCCGACGGCCAACTTTAGCCGCCCTGCCTGCGACAAGCAGCTCAAGCACGGCGTGTGCAAGAACAAGCGCTGCCTGTGGCCGAGCGTATGCAAGAACATGGTGGTCGACGAGAGCGGCTACACGCAGTTGCTGCGCGACCTGCGCCAGCTACCGGGCGTTAAAAAGGTCTTCGTGCGCAGCGGCATCCGCTTCGACTACACCATGGCCGATGCCTCGGACGAGTTTTTGCGCGAGCTGCTGGAGCATCATGTCTCTGGCCAGCTGCGCGTAGCGCCCGAGCACGTGAGCGATGCGGTGCTGTCTGTGATGGGCAAGCCGAGCCGCGCTGTCTACGACGCGTTCTGCCGCAAATTTGAACGATTGAACCGTGAATACGGACTCAAACAGTACGTAGTGCCGTATCTGATCTCGAGCCACCCCGGTTCAACGATGAAGGAAGCCGTGGATCTTGCCGAGGCCGTGCGAGACATGGGCTACATGCCCGAGCAGGTGCAGGACTTCTACCCCACGCCATCCACCATGTCGACCTGCATGTACTACACCGGCGTTGATCCGCGCACCATGGAGCCGATCTATGTGGCGCGCGACCCGCACGAGAAGGCCATGCAGCGCGCACTCATCCAGTATCGCAAGCCCGAGAACTACAAGCTCGTGCGCGAGGCGCTAGAGAAAGCCGGGCGTCGCGATTTGATCGGCTACACCAAGCATTGCCTGATTCGCCCCGTGCCGCCACGCCCGGGCGAGACATCTGCCAGCGGCGGACATGGCACCGGTAAGAAGGGCGGCAAGGGCCACGGTGGCGCTGGAGCCAAGGGGCCCAAGGGCAACAAGGGGCACGGCGGCATGTCGCGCGCGCAGAACACCGCAGGCCGCAACCGCGCCG
>CALKBB010000046.1 GCA_937989795.1 uncultured Collinsella sp.
GCAAGCATGTGCACGCCTATGCCGACGTAATCGTCGCCGCTGCACCCAACGCCAAGCGTGCTCGCCAGGAGTACCGCGTGAGCGACGACGCCTTGCTTGACGCCCTGCGCGATCGCATTCGCTTTGTGCTTGCTATATGCGATGAGCTGGGCCGCGAGAAGCTCGTGCTGGGCGCTTGGGGCTGCGACAACAACGGCTTTGACGCCGAGACCGTGGCCGAGCTCTTCCGTAAGGAGCTCGCGTCGGGCGACTTTAAGGTCAAGCAGGTCTTCTTTGCCGTGCCCTCTACGCGCTGGGACGAGGATTTTGCCAAGTTTGAGCACGTGCTGGCAAACTTCCCCGAGCGCAACGAGGAGTCCTATGCCCAGGTTGCCGCTCGCGCTGCGGCTGCTCGCGCCGCCGAGCAGGCCCAGGCTGCTGCCGAGGACGATGAGGACGAGGACGATTGGCGCAAGTACCTGTAATCGGTACGTGCCGACAGATAGGTCGAGCCGGCGGGAGGGTTGCTCCCGTCGGCTTTTTACTAAAGGAAGGGCTTACGATGAAAAACGTTCTGTGCTTTGGCGACAGCAATACCTATGGCTACGATCCGGCAGGTATGCGCGACGGCACCGCGGTGCGCTATGAGCAAGATGTGCGCTGGTGCGGCGTGGCACAGCGTGACCTGGGCGAGGGCTGGCATGTGATTGAGGAGGGGCTCAACGGCCGCACGACGGTGCGCGACGATATGTGCCATCTGGACACTAACCTCAACGGCATTCGCGCGCTTCCGATGCTGCTCGAGGCCCATAAGCCGCTGGACGCCATTGTGATCATGCTGGGCACCAACGACTGTAAGACGGTCTTTAACGTGACGGCTTCCGATATCGCCCGTGGCGCCATGGCGCTGATTCGCGCCGTCCGCGCGTTTCCGTGGACCGACGCTGCGCCTTGTCCGCACATTCTGCTGATGGCTCCTATCAAGATCAAGCCGCAGATTGCCGATGTGTATATGACCGACTTTGACGAGCATTCCGTTGAGGCATCTGAGCATTTTGGCGAGTACTATGCGCACGTGGCCGAGCAGTTTGGCTGCGACTTTTTGAATGCCGCCGAGTTCGCCGAGCCGGGCGATATCGATTATCTGCACATGATGCCCGAAAGCCACGAGAGCTTGGGCCACGCCGTGGCGGCCAAGCTCAAAGAGATGCTCGGTGAGTAGCGCGACCCAAAGGGGTATAAAAGTTCCCCTTGCGGTGGCTTGTTTCGTTGGTTTGTCTCGGTCTGTAACAGTTGTAAGGCCGAAAACGGGCCAGATGTTACAGATTGAGATTATTTAGGTCGATATCGGTCGTTTGTCTTGATCTGTAACAGGTGGGCCGAAAAATGGACTCTAACTGTTATGGATCGAGATGTTTGTGGGAACCACCGCAAA
>CALKBB010000047.1 GCA_937989795.1 uncultured Collinsella sp.
AGCCCCAGTACGGAAAGCGCCATGTCCGGACGGCCGCCCGTAGCGCAAGTCGCAACTACTTCGGCACCCGGCCAGCGACGACGGACGGAATCGAGCGCCAGCGCCAGATCGGTATAGTCCTTGTAGGGGTCGTGGCGCTCTACCTCAAAGACTTCGGCGGCATCGACCAGCGCGCGACCTGCGTCGCTCACCGTGTCGGTATCTCCCACATATACGTCGCAGCCCAGCCCCGCGCCCAGCAGCGCATCGAGCCCGCGGTCCACGGCGACAACGTGGTCGCACTCCCCTGCTAGCCTATGCAACAGATCCGCGCTCGCCACCACGGACGAGCCACAGACCACTAATACCTTACAAGCCACAGCTCTCGCCTATCCCTCAAACGTAAGAACGCGGGCCAGATCCAGGTCCTCATAGCTATCGATAAAGATGTCGCAGTTGGCACGCACCTCATCGCGCTCCATACGGCCGTGCGGGTCATAGATACCAACGCGCTTAAAGCCCGCAGTGCCAGAGCTCCTAAGTCCAAAGACGGCGTCCTCAAACACCCACGCGCGCTCAAACTTGTGCCTATGGCGCTCCTCCAGGCGGCGAAGCGCCAGCTCGTACACATCGGGGAACTGCTTGGAGCGGCCCGCCTCGCCCGTCGTGGTAATAAACTCCATATAGCGATCAAGGCCGGCGCCCGCAAGTGCAGACTTAACCAACTCGGCGGGCGTGGACGTGGCAACGCACATGGCAATACCGGCCTCCTGCGCCTGCTTCAAAAATGCAAGCAGGCCCTCGCGCGGCGGCACCTTGGAGTAACCATCGATCAGGATGTCGCTCACTTCTCGGTAGAGCTCCTCGCCATTTGTGCCAATGCCCCAGGTGTCGTGGTAGGCCTGGCACTCGTCCTCGAGCGACAAATGCTCAAATTGGGCAAAATCGTCGACCGTCACGTCAACTCCGTGGCGGTGCAATAACTCGGGCTGGGCGTAGGCCCAAACGGGGGTGCTATTAACCAGTGTGCCGTCGCAATCGAAAATAAAAGCAACACTTGGGGCAGCGATGTGGTCCATAAACGAGCCTTTCGATGTCAAAGGGTAAACAACCTGCTAAAAACGTTTTACCAAACGTCAACCTAACAATCTAGAAACGCTAATTGGTAAAACTGTCAAGAGTTTTACCACGGCAATTCTGCAAGTGGTATAAACATGGCGCTTACCGATTAAACGCCACCGCAAAACCTCTTTCGTTCATAAAAGTAACGTACAGGTGCTATCTTATTTTGTGCCGAAAGTTCCACCGAGCACGCGAGGTGGAACGAATCATAGAACTATCGCCGTCCCTTCGATTCGTGCAGCCTTGGACCTTTCGCATCTAGTCACCAAGGCAACACGCTGCCGCGTCATGATGGGATCAAACGTGAGCGATACAAAGCTAAAGCCAGCAACCAAAAAGCCTGCTACCCGTAAAGCCGCCCCGCACGTGCCGGAGCTCACCAAGGACGATGTCTACCTGTTTGGCATCGGCACGTGGGAGCGCAGCTGGGAAAAGATGGGCGCGCATCCCGACACGCAGAACCGTACGCGCGGCTGGCGTTTTTGTGTTTGGGCGCCCGACGTAAAGAGTATTCACGTCATTGGCGAATTTAACGACTGGGATGAGCAAGCCAACCCGCTGGTACCCATGCATACGAGCGCCATTTGGGAAGGTTTTATTCCTGGCGCCGAGCAGGGCCAGCTCTATAAGTATCTCATCGAGACCAACGAGGGCGAAAAGCTCTACAAGGCCGATCCGTACGCCTTTAAGGCCGAGTGCCCTCCGGGTACCGCCAGCGTGCTGTGGACCCTCGATGGCTACCAGTGGAACGACGCCGCATGGCTCAAGCGCCGTGCCGACCATAACCACATGTCGCAGCCCCTTAACATCTACGAGGTGCATATTGGCTCGTGGAAGCGCCACGGCGACGCGCCGCAGGGCGAGCCCGACGAGTACGGCAACTACCCTGGCCCCATGGACCCCTTCCCCGCGCAGCGCGGTGAGTTTTACACCTACGACGACCTGTCGGTGGAGCTCGTGGACTACGTGCGTGACATGGGCTACACGCATATCGAGGTCATGCCGCTTATGGAGCATCCCTTCGATGGCTCCTGGGGCTACCAGACGACCGGCTACTATGCCGCCACGTCGCGCTACGGCAACCCGCAGCAGCTCATGCACTTTATCGATGCGTGCCACGAGGCAGGCATCGGCGTGATCATGGACTGGGTGCCCGGCGGTTTTTGCGCCGACTCTCACGGCCTTGCCACCTTTAACGGCCACATGCTGTTTGAGCACGAGATTCACCCCAACTGGGGCACGCACAAGTTTGACTTCGCCCGCGGCGAGGTCCGCTCTTTCCTGGTCTCTAACGTGCTTTATTGGCTCGAGAACTTCCACGTTGACGGCATTCGCATGGACGGCGTGTCCAGTATGCTGTACCTCAACTTTGGCATTGACGATCCCAGCCAAAAGAAGTTCAACAAGTACGGTACCGAGGAGGACCTGGACGCCAGCGCGTTTATCCGCCAGGTCAACTGCGCTGTGGAGGCGCACTACCCCGACGTGATGATGATGGCCGAGGAGTCCACCGCGTGGCCGCTCGTGACCTACCCGCCGCAGGACGGCGGCCTGGGCTTCCACTACAAGTGGGACATGGGCTGGATGAACGACACCCTGCACTACATGCAGACTGATTTTCCGTGGCGCCCCGGCAACCACGGTCTGCTCACGTTCTCCATTATGTATGCCTTTACCGAGAACTTTATTTGCCCGCTGAGCCACGACGAGGTCGTGCACGGCAAGTGCTCGCTGATCGGCCGCATGCCGGGCGACTGGTGGCGCCAGTTTGCCGGCCTGCGCACGCTGGCCTTCTACCAGATGACGCACCCCGGTGCCAAGCTCAACTTTATGGGCAACGAGATCGGCCAGTTTATTGAATGGCGCTACTACGAGTCCATTCAGTGGTTCTTGACCGAGGAGTACGAGACCCACCGTCATCATCAGGCGTTTATCAAGGCGCTTAACCACCTGTATACCGCCGAGCCCGCCCTGTACGAGCGCGGCTACACCGACGATGGCTTTACCTGGATCGACGCGGACAACTCCAAGCAGTCCATCGTGAGCTTTGTCCGTCAGGGCGAGGACGTCGATGACGACCTGGTGATCCTGATCAACTTTGACCCGGCGAGCTATGAGAGCTTCCGCGTGGGCGTGCCACGCGAGGGCGATTGGGAGGTCATCTTCGATTCCGACCGTCCCGAGTTTGGCGGCAGCGGATACGCCGGCGAGGAACCCTACACCTGCTCGAGCGAGCCCTATCCCTGGAACGGGCAGATGGACTCCATCGAGATGAAGGTGCCCGGCCTGGCAGGCGTGGTGCTCAAACGCCGCGGTCCCAGCAGCTACAAGCCGCCGGTGGTCGAGAAGCCCAAGAAGGCGGCGCGTAAGCGCACGTCCTCGGTGAAGCCCAAGGCCGCGGCTGCTAAGAAGGCTCCGGCCAAGGCGAAGACCGCCAAGCCCGCTGCCAAGGCTACCGCTAAGCCCAAGGCCAAAAAGGCAACCAATAAAAAGGCTGCTCCCAAGGCTAAGGCAGGCGCTGTTAAAGCATCTGGCAAGGATGCGTAACAAAGCCGTTACAGCTGTAATCACCCGCCCCGCGGGGGCGTAGGATACAAGTCAAAACCGTTCCGGGAGAAACATCCCCGGGGGAAAGGAACGTATGAATAAGATCTTCGACAACAAGCAGGAGTTTACCGAGCTCTATCGCGATGCTGTCATGAGCATCAGTGGCAAGAGCGTCGAGGCCGCCAGCGACCTCGACCGCTTTAACGCCCTGGCCAAGCTCGTGGCCGAGAAGGCACGCACCGTTGCCACCAAGAGTGACGCCCGCGTCACCGCCGAGGGCAAGAAGCGCGTGTACTACTTCTCGATCGAGTTTTTGATCGGCCGCCTGCTCGACAACTACCTGCTCAACTTTGGCGTGCGCGACATGGTCGCCGAGGCACTCGACGACATGGGTTTCGACCTGTCCGTCATCGAAAACCAGGAGCCCGATCCGGCGCTGGGCAACGGTGGCCTGGGCCGTCTTGCCGCATGCTTTTTGGATTCGATGGCAGCCGAGGGCATTGCCGGCTACGGCAACGGCATGCGCTACCGCTACGGCCTCTTTAAGCAGGAGATCGTCAACGGCAGCCAGGTCGAGGCCACCGACGAGTGGCTCACCCACGGCTATCCCTGGGAGGTCCGCCGTCAGGACAAGGCCGTAACCATCAAGTTTGGTGGTCACGTTGAGGGCTTTGAGGAGAACGGTCGCACGTTCTACCGCACGGTGGACACGCAGGACATCCTGGCCGTCCCTTATGACATCCCCGTCGTGGGCTATGCCGGCGAGACTGTCAACAAGCTGCGCGTCTGGGCCGCCGAGCCGGTCGAGGAGCACTTCGATCTGGAGGCCTTCAACCGCGGCGACTATGCCCTGGCCGACGCCGAGCGCGCCGAGGCCGAGGCCATCAGCGCCATCCTCTACCCCAACGACGCCGGCGAGCACGGCCGTCTGCTGCGCCTGAAGCAGGAGTACCTGTTTGTCTCGGCCGGCATCTACAGCCTGCTCGACACCTTTGAGAAGGAGCACGGCGAGAACTGGGAGCTGCTGCCGCAGTTTGTGGCCATCCACACCAACGACACGCACCCCGCCATGTGCGGCCCCGAGCTCATGCGTATCCTCATCGACGAGAAGAAGCTCGAGTGGGATGACGCCTGGAACATCGTGACGCAGGTCGTGAGCTACACCAACCACACCATCCTGCCCGAGGCCCTGGAGAAGTGGCCCATCGGCATGTTCTCCAAGCTCCTCCCCCGTGTGTACCAGATCATCGACGAGATCAGCCGTCGTTGGCACGAGTCGTTCGACACCACGCAGGAGGGCTGGCAGGAGCGTCTGCGCCAGACCGCCATCCTGTGGGACGGCGAGATTCGCATGGCCAACCTGTCCGTAATCTGCAGCCACAGCGTCAACGGCGTGGCCAAGATCCACTCCGACATCATCAAGAACATCGTGCTCAAGGACTTCTATGCCCTGACGCCCGAAAAGTTCAACAACAAGACCAACGGCATCTCGCACCGTCGCTTCTTTGCCGAGGCCAACCCCACCTATGCCAAGCTCGTTACCGAGGCTATTGGCGATGGCTGGCTGAAGGACGCCTTTGAGCTGGAGAAGCTCAAGGAGTTCCAGAACGACACCGAGTTCCTGAAGGCCGTGGGTGCCTCCAAGCGCGCCAACAAGGAGCGCCTGGCCGCCTACGTCAAGGCCGAGACCGGTCTGGTTATTGACCCCAACACCGTCTTCGACGTTCAGGTGA
>CALKBB010000048.1 GCA_937989795.1 uncultured Collinsella sp.
CCAAGGAGTTCATCGACGCCAACTTTGACGGCATTCTCGAGTTCGCTGAGTTGCAGAACTTTGTCGATATGCCGCTTAAGAACTTCTCCTCGGGCATGGTGGCGCGTATCGCCTTTGCAATCGCGACGATTACCGAGCCCGATATTCTGATCGTTGACGAGACGCTGTCCGTCGGTGACGTGTTCTTCCAGCAGAAGTGTGAGGCCCGCATTCAGCACTTTATCCAGAGCGGTGACGTGACGGTTCTGTTCGTTTCGCACTCCATGGAGCAGGTCGAGCGCATCTGCCAGCGTGCCGTTTGGATTGAGAAGGGTGACCTTCGCATGGACGGCCCGGTCGATGAGGTCTGCAAGGCGTATCGCGAGCAGTTCAACTAGGTTATAATTACTTGCGCCTGACAGGCTTGCGCTTGCTTGGGCGTGCGGTTATTTGCTCCATTAGCTCAGTTGGATAGAGCAGGGGACTTCTAATCCCAAGGTCGACGGTTCGAATCCGCCATGGAGCACCATCGTTTATTAAGCCCGGACCGCTTGGTGGTCTGGGCTTTTTTCGTCTTCCATGCCGCTGGAGCCGAGCGCGAGCAAGCCGCTACTGTTCGTTGGGATTGGCATTTTACTTTTCGAGATGCTCCTTCAGCAGCTCCAGCGCATGCGCATAGCCCTGCAGGCCCTCGCCGGTGATGGTGGCGAAGCAGGCCAGGCGGGCGTAGCTCACCTGGCGGAAGTCCTCGCGTGTCTCGACGGCGCTGATGTGGACCTCGACGGCGGGGATGGCGACGGCCTTGAGCGCGTCCAGGATGGCCACGCTGGTGTGCGTGTAAGCGGCCGGGTTGATGACGATGCCGTCGACCTTGCCGTAGGCCTCCTGGATCTTGTCGACGATGCTGCCCTCGTGGTTGGACTGGAAGACCTCGACCTCGTCAAAGCCCTGTGCGGCACCCGCCTCCTGGCAAATCTGGACCAGGCGGTCGTAGTTGTCGCTGCCGTAGATGCCCGGCTCGCGAATGCCGAGCATGTTGAGGTTGGGTCCGTTGATGACGAGTGCTTTCATGGTTGCTTCCTTTGCAGTCGAGAAACCACCACAAAGGTGCCTGTCCCCTTTGTGGTGGTTTTGGTTAGAGAGCGGGTGGGAGGGTGTCGAGGAGGGCGCGGGCGGTGTTGGCGGCGCAGTCGCGCGAGTCGATGACGTAGTCGGCCCAGGCACGGTAGCGCGGCATGCGCTGCTCGGCGAGTTTGTCGATGCCATCGCGGGCGGTGATGGGGCGACCCTTATGGGCGAGTTCGTCGAGCTTGCGGTTGAGCATCACGATTTGGCTGTTCTGGTGCAGCAGCGGGTAGTTCTCGTCGCGCGTGACCACGCCGCCGCCGGTGGAGAGCACCAGGCCGCTGCGCTTGGAGATGTCGGCCAGCGCCGCCGTCTCCTGCTCGCGGAAGGCCGCCTCGCCGCGCTCGACGATAAAGTCGGCACAGGGCATCCCCAGGCGCTCCTCGAGGGCGCGATCGAGGTCAATGTGCTCGTGACCCGTGAGCAGGGCGATCTGCTCGCCTACACGGGTCTTGCCCGAACCCGGCATGCCGATCAGTGCAATGTTCTGCTCGCGGCGGGACAAGCGCTCCGTTACGTCCAGGATGCGCTCGCGCGGGGTGACCTGGCCGGTGTAGCGCTCGACAGCTTGTGCCGCCTGGGCAACAAGCATGAGCAGGCCGCCGATGCAGGGGATGCCGCGACGCTCGGCCTCGAGCATCAGACCCGTGCGGGCGGGGTTGTAGACAATGTCGATGACGCCCTCGAGCGCATCGAGGCCTTCGAGCGTGCAGGGGGCGTCGGGGCAGTGGGGGAACATGCCGGCAGGCGTACAGTTGACGAGCAGCGTTGCATCGGACTGCTGAGCGATGTTGTCGTAATTGACCTCGCTCTTGCGGCCCACGGGTACGACGATGGCGCCCAGGTCGCCGAGCACCATGCTGGCCGTGGTGCCTGCGCCGCCGGTGGCGCCGAGCACGAGGGCCTTCTTACCGCCAACCTCTACGCCTAACTCCTCGACCAGGCACTGAAAACCAAAGTAGTCGGTGTTGTCGCCACGCAGGCGGCCGTCGGGTAAGCGCGTGATGGTGTTGACGTTGCCCATGCGCTCGGCCAGGGGACTCAGCTCGTCCAGGTATTCCATGACGGCGCGCTTGTAGGGGATGGTCACGTTGGTGCCCTCCCATTCGTCGCCGGTCATAAAGGCCTCAAGATCCTCGGGCTCTCGCTCAAAACGCACGTACTCGAGCCCAGCGAGCTCCTTGTAGATGGTCGGGGTGTAGCTGTGGCCCAGCACGCGGCCCAGTACGCCGTAGGGGCGGCTTGCGGCGGTATCAGTCATCTAGAGCACCTCCGTGTAGCTGCCAAAGTAGGTGAAGCTTTCGCACACGTCGTCGATGGAATCGAGCAGGTCGTCGAGGGCCTTGCTGCCAAAGGGGCAGTCCAGATCAAAGTAGAACATAAACTCAAAGTCGTGCCAGGGGATGGGGCGGCTCTCGAGCTTGATGAGGTTGATGTTGAGCGCGTAGAAACGCTCGAGCACGCGATAGAGGGCGCCAGGCTCGTTGGCCGTGGTGATCATGAGCGAGGTGCGGTTGGCGCCGGGATAGACGCGCGGCTCGCGGCTGATGACGACAAAGCGCGTGTAGTTGTTGTCGGAGTCTTGAATGTTGGACTCCAGCACCTCCAGGCCATAGAGTGTCGCGCAGCTGCGCGATGCGATGGCGGCAACATCGGTGCGCCCGGAGCTGGCGACCATCTCGGCCGACATGGCGGTGTTGGGGTACTTGGTGGCATGCAGGCCGTGGCCCTCGATAAAGCCGGCGCACTGGGCAATGGCTTGGCCATGGCTGTAGACCTCGCGCACTTCGGCGAGCTTGGTG
>CALKBB010000049.1 GCA_937989795.1 uncultured Collinsella sp.
GTCGCAGATGGCAAGCACAAAGCGGATGCGATCGCGCAGGGCGTCCAGCAGGGCATCGTCACCCACGCGATACTCCTGGCGAGCGCGCTTGGCGTTGGGCGCGGCGGCAACGATCACGTCGGCGTATGCGTGCACGGGGTTGCGGTCGAAGCGCACCGCAGGCACCACCAGCGCACGGTTGCGGTACAGCTCACAGTTGATGTTGCGGCGACGGTTCTCGCCATACCATTTACGCTGCTTATCGAGCACGTTGTACAGGTACGAATCGGCACAGAGCGTGGCCTCCTGACCCAGATAGCCCTGGATGTAGCCACCGCCCGGATTGGTGAACGAGGCAAAGGCGAGCACGGCCATGTCACAGAACTGCGCGTAGCCTCGGCCGTTATCCAGAATGGCCTGCGTGGCAGAGGCGTCGAGCACGGTGACCTCGGGCAGGACCGGAGCGGACTCCTCGGCAGCAGGCGCGGACTCGATATCCACGGCCTCCTCTGCGGGTGCAGGCTCGGCCGTGACCTCAGTCTCGGCGGACGCAACCTCAGCGGTCTCGACCTCGGCGGCCTCAGACTCCTCGGCAACCTGTTCCTCGGCAGCGTCGGCCGCTTGGGCCTTGGCCTTTATCGCCGCGACAAATCCGGCAGGCATACCATCGAACTCGCATACGCCGGCAAGCGAGCGCTCGATATCCTTGGCGCACGCTTCGGACACAGTTGCCACGTGACGCTCGGCGGCCTTGGCACGGGCCTCGCGCTTGGGATTGGGCTGACCCGTTCGATTGGACCTGCGGTTACGGTTCCTGTTGTCGACGTCTGCCATAAGTGGTCACCTTTCTCGGTCTCTGCCGCTATCGGCTTTTCCCATCCATGATACCCCGCCGTGTACAAAAAAGACGGCCCCGAAGGACCGCCTTTCGCATCGAATTGTGTGCGCGGCAAGCACCGCTGCAATTTGGCACTAGTCGCGACGACCAAGGATGTTCAGAATGCGCAGGAACACGTTGATGATGTCCACGAACAGGTTGGATGCCATGAGCACGGCGTTGGGCAGCGTGGGCGGCACTGTCGTGGCCACATAGGTGTCGTAGCCGATGAAGCCGGCGAACACCACGATCACGATCAGGTCGGTGATGGTCTGCGAGACGCCCATAAACATCAGCACGATCTCGACCAGAATCGTGGCAAGCAGAATGCCAAAGCCGATGCCATATACGCGCTGGAAAAACTTGGGGAACGTCACGCCCAAGGCGCCAAAGACAAAGGTGATAGCAGCGGTGGCGATAAAAGCGGTGTTGATGGTGGGCAGGTCGTAGTTGGCAAGGCCAAACGACGCGGTCAGGCCAAAGGTGCTCGCAAAGATCACGTAACCCACGAGCGACAGGCCCACGGACTGTTTGCTGGCAGCAGCCGACATCATGACGATACCGACGATGGTCAAAATAAACGAGCCAAAGACCAGCGGCAAGGCTGCGCCGCTCATCATCATGCGCGCAAACGACATGGTGCTCGTAAAGTAGGCGCCGGCGCCCATGGCGCAAAAGCCCAAGAAGATCAGAGCAGACATGGCGAGGTTGTACGCACGCGGCGACATCTCCTTGGCACGGCTTGCACCGGTCTCGATGGGGCCGTTCTGATAGCCCTGAATATCGTTCATAATTTCGTCCTTTCAAAAAGCGCCACGACAGCGCCGTAGGTGACAAGATTCCTGCCATTGTACCCGAATGCCGCGCGCTCTTACCTGCGGCGCTCGCTCTCGAGTGTACGGTCGAACGCCCACACCCACCAACGCATCAGATGAGCCTGCGAGCCATCCGGTCGCTCACGCGCCTGTTCTTCTAGATACAGTTCGGTCGCATGCCCGCCAAAACGTACCTTATAGGTCGCCGTACGAATGCCGTGGACCGTCAGGCCAAAACCGGTGGACGAGACAATCTCGTCAATCGTAAAGCAGCGACCGTCGACCCAGCAGACGGTAACCGGCACGACTTGTCCGCCCGCGAGAATGCGAGCCACGACGTCCACATACTGCTTGTGCACGCGTCGAGTTTTGCCATCTGTCTGCCGATATTCCATGTCCCTATTATCGAACGCATGTTTGCATGTTGTAAAGCGAACAGGCTGTGGTTTTGGGATGTTGGGGCGCGCACGTGTCCTCATGGCGTGTTAGCAAAAAGAACACCCGCGGTCAACAGGGCAAATATTCAATGTTAGTGCCAAAAAAATCACTTCTCCCATCAGAACTCGGTAAAGAAACCTGCAGGAGGTGATACGATTTATCATGTTTTTGTAACGTGTCTGCAAACTTCGAGAAAGCCCATATATGGACGTAACGTTCTCAGCCTTCCTCGGCCAACTTGTGTCGAACCCAGTCCTTGCCGTCACCGTGTTCCTCGCGCTCGGCGCTATCTTCGTCAACGGATGGACCGACGCGCCCAACGCCATCGCGACCTGTGTCACCACGCGCTGCATGCCCGCCCGCGCCGCTATTCTCATGAGCGCCGCGTTCAACTTTTTGGGCGTGCTCATCATGACGCATTTTAATGCCAGCGTCGCCAACACCATCTCGCATATCGTCGACTTTGGCGGAAACAGCACCATGGCGCTCGCCTGCCTCTGCGCGGCTCTGTTCTCCATCGTCGTCTACGGCGCCACTGCGTCGCGTTTTGGCATCCCAACCTCGCAAAGCCACAGCCTCATCGCCGGCCTGACCGGTGCCGCCATCGCCCTCGGCGGTGCGAGCAGCGTCAACGTCCACGAGTGGATGAAGGTCATCTACGGCCTGGCGCTCTCCATCGGCCTGGGCTTTGTCATGGGCTGGGTCCTGTGCAAGCTCGTCTCGATTCTTTTCGCCGCCGCCAACAGGCGACGTGCCAATGTCTTCTTTAAATATGCTCAGATCGCAAGTGCCGCGGCCATGAGCTTTATGCACGGCGCGCAAGATGGACAAAAGTTTATCGGCGTGCTCTTTTTAGGTGT
>CALKBB010000050.1 GCA_937989795.1 uncultured Collinsella sp.
CTGTTTTGCCTGGAAGGGCAAGGTTGAGTTCTCTGTCTTGGGTCACGTGCTGCTGCAGGACCACGCACCCTCTGCCATCGGCAACCCGGTCGTGATTGTGGGCGATACGGAGATGCCCGCATGGAAGGTCAATCTTCTGAACGATGCGAAGCGTTTCCTCGAGAAGGTCAACTATACGGGATTTGCCAACTTTGACGTTATGTACGACTCTCGTGACGGCTCGTATCGTTTCCTTGAGGTCAATGCCCGCCTGGGGCGCAACTCGTGGTACCTTTCGCTCGCGGGTATCGATTTGCCGCGCGTTATGGTCGATCACTGGATTGCCCCCGCATGCCTTGGCACGGAGCCGACGGCAACGTATGGTACCCAGAGCGAGCCCTCCCATGCGTCGCGCGCATTTACGTTCAAGATGGTTCCCGATGCCGTCATCAAGCGCTATGCCGCTTCTTGTGCCGATAAGGACTATGCGCTTTCGGACAAGGCGGATGAGTCGCCCGTTCTGTGCAAAGCGGACACGCTTGAGCATAGGCTCTGGGGATGGATCACAAATATGAACCAGATTCGCAAGTTTAAGCGCTACGTTGGAGATGCCCGCAAGTAGCGAATAAGGTCCGGGTGCCAAGACAGCTTGGGACTTTATTGGTTGGTGCGACAAATTGTATCGACCGGCTCGCCCTCGCTGCCGGGAACAAGCGTATGTACCAGCCGATTTACAAATAGCATAGCGGTCGTCCTCACAATCATGTTTAAGGGGATAGTGTAGCTCGCGCGGGGGCGCTGTGCACCGATGCTCAGAAAATGCAGCAATGAGCTGCCGGAGCTAACGGGCAGGGCTTCTTGTCCGACCGGGTGCTCTATTTTGGGCCACATGGGTATGGGCATGTGCCTGCCTGCCCGACATACTTAATGTCGACAGCCCCTGCGCAAAGGAGGACGTATCCATGGACGAGATGTTTGCCATTAAATGCCAAAACTGCGGCGGCCCTATGTACTCACACCAGGCTAAGCGCAGCTTTGAGTGCGCCTATTGCGGCACGGTCGTTCCGTGGCAGACCGATGCGGGGGAGCCCAAGAGCGCCCTGGGCATTCGCCATACGCCGCTGACGGTTGTCGATGGGCTGCTTAAGCTCACCCACGTGTCGCAGCTCGAGCGCCCGGTGGACCCCGACTGGTATTTCTTAAATGCGTACTGGCGCAATCAGTCGGTTCTGGAGCATCTGCTGTGGGAGGACCGCGGCACGGCGCAGGAGTTCCAAGAGGCAACGCACGTGAGCATTCCCTGCCCCTTCTGCGGTGCGTCCTTTGAGGGGTCATCGACCCAGCGCGTGTTTGAGTGCCCGTCCTGCGGCAATAAGATCGGCGTCGCCGACCTTCTCAAGCCCGGTACCTTTAGCAAGCGCCTGACCATGGGCATTGGTGCGGAGTATGTACCTGAGCAGGGTATTCCCTGCGAAATCTCGCCTCAGCAGGCACGTGCCAACGCTCTGCAGCTGGTGCGCCAGTACCCGGATGCCTTTGCCGGGCACGACGTGGAAGATGCGATCCAAAACGACATGATGCTCTTCTACTTCCCCATGGCGCTCGCGGATTTGCGCATGATGGCGTCCTTCCCGGGCAAGGGGCTGAGCAAGGAGACCCTGGTGTACTACGAGGTGCTCGACTGGGCGTATCCGCGGGCAAACTACCTGGACGTTCGCCTCATGGGCATTTTGGAGCCGTGGGACTTTGCCAAGGTTGGGCCGTTTGACCCTGCCATGCAGGAAGGTGACTTTCGCGTCGTCTCAGTCGATGCGTCTACCAAGGACCAGGTGGTCATTGATAAGCTGGCGCTCGACATTGCCGGCAACGATGCCGAGGCGGTGCTGGGGCTCAATAAAAAGAGCATCCGCACCTGGGCGCGCAAGGCTCGCAAGCATAAGGACGGCCTGGTGATGGTACCGGTCTACTTTGTCGATCGCCCAGCGACGGACAGCCGCGATGGCGAGCAGGTGCGCATTGCCGTAAACGGCCAGACGGGCCGCGCGGCCGCGGTGGTGTTTAGCGACAAGCGTGAGACGCATGTGGTGGCGCCGCTCAACCCGAGCCTGCATCTATCGAACGAAAGTACCGTGCATGCCACGCCCATCGAGGTCAAATACGTTAAATCGCCCTTCCTATACCAGATCGTGCGTCGTGGAGACGGCGAACAGCCGCGTCAGGTGGCAGCGGTTGCCGAGGGTTCCTACCGAGAAGAAAAGCCCAAGCGCAAGGGGCTGCTTGCAACGATCTTTGGGAAGTAGGGGAACGGTACGGGACAGTGCGCAGTAGTGCGAGCTGTCCGTCGTGGTAGATCTAAATAAACGGTGGGACGGCTGCAAAAGAGCCGCCCCACCGGGCAAAATCAAGGTGTGCCGCGGAACCCGCTCCTCAGTCGGTCAACTTTGGAAGCGCGGGCAACGCAGGTGCTAATGTCTAAAGGGCCGGGGCAACCGGCCCTTTTCTGTGGCAGCGGGGATTCGAATACCAATACGGTGCACGGTCCCACGGTACTTTGCTCTGTGACGAACGGACCCATGACGGCGCATTCTGTAATCATCATTTATGCGGTCCCTTAATCATTTGCGTTGACTGACATTGTCTTCGTTGAAGGCGTGTCCCAAAACAAACACTGCTCTATCAACTCTTTACCGCGCAGGGTATCGATCCACTCCTGCGGAATTGCGTCGATACCGTAGGCCGTGCCGGCGAGGGCGCCTGCGACGGCTGCGGTGGTGTCGGTGTCGTCGCCTAGGTTGACGGCGGCAAGCACGCAATCTTCGTAGCTGTTAGTGTTGACGAAGCACCAGGTGGCTGCCTTAAGCGCGTCGCGCACGAAGCCACCTGACTTGATCTCCTGCTCAGGCATGCCTTTCAGATGGAGTGCCCACGAGGGGAGCGCGTCGTTCATCACATCCCTCATCAGCTCGACAAATATGATGCATGCGTCGGTCGACGTTCTGTGGGCGTGCGTAATTGCGGAGACCTCGCGGATCTCGTTGTTCGTCGCATCGGTGAACGCCAGGGGAGCGATACGCATGAGCGAGCCGTTGCCGTTGTCGCGCTCGCCGGAGCCTCCTTTGCCGGTGTGCAAGGCGCGGGCGGTCGTGCCGCCGTAATCGAAAACGCCGTCGATTGTATACTCGCCACGGGCAATCCAGCCGATGAACTTGTCGCGCATGTCCGCGGTGTCGATGTGCCCGAGCTCCCTAATCGAGTCACAGGTAGCAAGCGTCATGGACGTGTCGTCGCTCCAGGTGCCGGCGGGCTGCCCATGCGTGCCGTAGCCGATCATGTCCGTGCATTTGAACGTGCCGCGGGGCCTAAACTCGTAAGGAACGCCCAGCGCGTCGCCGACGGCAAGCCCATAGATGCAGTCGCGTAGCGTTGCCTTTGATGCCTCTGCCATGTATGACTCCTCCTGTGTCGAGCGATTAAGGATGCGTCGAATTTGTCTTCCTCCGCAATGGCGTATCTATTAACTGAACCATAAAGCCTCGCGCGGACACAAATCTAGATGCCTCCAACCGCCTTCGCGTGGGGGTCTCGGAATGACTAAAATGAGGAGTTAAAGGTAGTTTGCGCGAGTCCATGGGGAGCGATGCGTATGGACAACAACACTTTGCTGTTCCAGGACAAGGGTTCGGGCGGGTTTAAAGACGTCAAGATCTACCCTAACCGTATCGAGGTGCTCAAGAAGGGCACTTTCGGCGGCAAGCACACCGAGATTGTCTACCTTAAGGACATCACGGGGGTCAACAGGATCAAGGGCCGCGACGTTTTTCTGCGCAATCGACTGTTGACCGCTTGCGTCTTTAGCCTGAGCAGCCGTGCGAAGGCCCAGGAATTTGTGAACGTGCTCAATATGGTGATGTGGCCGGGCGCTTTTGAACACAAAAACCGGGATGCAAGGAGTTGCACCTTGCATCCCGGCTGAGCTAAAACGGCGTTGCTGCATACCGTTGGAGCTTTAGCGCTTGATCTCGATATCGTCGAGCTTAACGTCCATGGCTTCGGTCTTGGCCTTGGCGATGTCGTCGGCAAATTCCAGAGACTTCATCATGGTTTCGACGGCGTCCTTGTGCTCCTCGACGTTGTCGATGCGCACGTAGACGCTGCCGCCGCCTGCTTCGGTGAAGTACTCAGTCGTCACGCCGCCCGAGTGTGTATAGGAAGCGTTGCGCCAAGTCTTGCCGTTGTACTTGACGGGGTCATTCTCGGTCCACTCAAAGCTGGCATTCCACTTTGCCTCGTAGTCGAACAGCTCGTCGGCGTTCTTGTCAGGATCGAAGACGGGGATGAAGCGATCGCTGGCGTGCTCGCTCTCGGTGAACTTAAACTGGGCCCTGTCGGCGGTATCGCCTGCGACGTCGGTGACCTCGACGCCCTCGGGGACCTCGACCTTAAACCAAATGAAGTCGGTCCTCATATCCACGGCTGGCTTTTCTGTTCCGCCGCCACCGCCACTGCCGGTAGCGCCACCGCTGCCACCGCAACCCACCAGGGCAACCGCGGCAAAGAGGCTGATGCAGAGGGTGAGAATCGCAAAGGCCTTCTTTTTCATGGTCGTGTCCTCCTCGATCTGTAACCGCCCATGGATTACTTGCCTTTACTGTACGCGCGGACGGCTCGCTAGGGTGGGCCATGTGTCCCATTCTGGGGGCTGGAATTGCGCCGACAAGTGGCAATATGTGCGGTCGCAAAAGGGGGGAGGGCCGATGCTGTCGGCCCTCCCCGGGGTGAGGTGCCCGTTGATTTAATGGGGCGCGCGTGCGTGGGCGTTGCCCCAACAGGTTCCTTGTTTATAGATATGCCTCAGTTTTTGACGTCCGGAAGTCTCGAAAGGTGGGCCATGTGTCCCATGTTTGCGGTGCCGACGCCTATCGTTCGTCATAGAAATCCGCGATGGCCAGGTGCGCTGACGCTCATGTGCTTATGGGCTAGACTTAGCACCATTATGTGATTGATGCGGTCGGTCGGCGGTTGCCACCCGACCGATGTATATGACTTGAAGGTGCGTGCGTATGAGCCAAGAGATGATGGATAAAACATGTCGAGAGTTTGCCGAGGCGCTTGCCGCACGCGAGCCGGTTCCCGGCGGCGGTAGCGCGAGCGCCTTTGTAGGTGCACTGGGCGCCTCGCTTTGCGGGATGGTCGCGCGCTACGGGGCAACTAATCCTGCGCTTGCCGATCGCGCGGACGATCTGACGCACGCGTTTGCCCAGGCAGACGAGCTGGCTCAGGAGCTTGTGGGTCTGGTTGCCGAGGACGTTCGTGCGTACGGCCAAGTGTCGGCGGCGTACGGTATTCCGCGCGATGATCCGGCTCGACCGGCTGCGATTCAGGACGCGTTGCACGTGGCCGCCATGCCGCCGTATCGGATCATGGACACCTGCAGGCGCGCGCTGGCGCTGCTTGAGGACATGGCCGATAAGGGCTCGCGCCAGCTGCTGTCCGACGTGGCGTGCGGTGCCGTGTTCTGCCGCGCCGCCATGCAGGGAGCGAGCCTGACGCTCTTTGCCAACACTACGTCTATGAAAGACCGGGCGCGCGCCGAGGAGCTCGAGGCGGCGTGCGATGAGCTGCTGGATACGTGGCTGCCGCGCGCCGATGCGCTGGCGCGCCGCGCCGCCGACGCCGCCAGGAAGAAGGGATAGCCATGGCAGAGCTGCTCAAAGGGGCTCCCG
>CALKBB010000051.1 GCA_937989795.1 uncultured Collinsella sp.
CGGACGCCTGTCGCCGCTTGTGGCGGCGCGTCTGGGTCGCGACCTGTTCGATCTGCTCTGCCGTATGAGCCTGGTGGGCGAGGGCTTTGTCCATCGCGATATCTCGCCCGCTAATATTATGGTGCGCACGGCGCGTCTACCGCTTGACCGGCAGCTTGCCGAGGGCACCTTTGACCTGTGCCTGATCGACTTTGGCTCGTCGCTGGCGCTCGAGCCTGCGTCGGCCGTGGCCGGTACCGGCGGCAAGGCGTCGTTTACGGAGCGCTATGCCACGCTGCGTCGCGCGACGGTTGCCTATGCCCCGCCCGAGATGCTCACCGACGATATTCCCGACCTGCGCGCTTTGCGTATGTCGCCGGCGATTGACGTATACGCCGCGGCAAGCACGGTTTACGAGCTCATTGCCGGCGTCGCGCCATACGAAGCCGCGCCGAGCGCTTCGGGTACCTCGGGTTCGCGCAAAAAGACGCGCGACATCGCGAGCCCCTACCGTCTCAAGATGGACACGCGGCCCGACTATCCTATTGGTGCCCATGCGCCCGGTTGTGATTTGACTCAGCTGCTTCGTCGTGAGCCCGATGTGGCGCTCGCCGCGGCCGAGCAGGCCCAGCAGCTAGGGCTTGAGCCGGATTCCGAAGAGCTACGCGATGCGCTGGCGTTTGTCGATGCCCAGCTGTTCGACGTGGTGATGGCCTGTCTGTCCAGCCATCAAAAAGATCGTCCCGAGCCGGCGGCGGTCGAGGCGGCGCTCTCGGCGTTTTGTGACCACTATGCGCAAAATGTCGGTCGTTCGCTTCGCGGCGAGCCGCTCACGCCGTGCCCCATGGATGCGTCTGGCCGCGCGGTTCGTTGCGCGCTGATGGTCGGCGCGACGGTCGTCTGTGGCGTGGTTTGGGCTGTGGTCGTGGTTTCGGCCGCGCTGCTGGCGTCGGGCGCTCGCGTGACGGCGACTTTGGGATCGCTCGTGTGGTCTGGGTCGCTACCGGGTATTATTGCCGCACTGGCGTTGGCGCTGCCAGGCATAGCCGGCGTTGCCGCGGGGGCACTTGCGCGCGATCGGCGCTCGGGCTTCCTGCAGGGTGTGCTTGCGCTTTCTGCCTGCGAGGTTCCGGTGCTGGTTGTGGCTGCATGTAGCGTATTTTCCCAACGCGCCGTGATGGGCGGCCCTGTTGCCGCTCTGGTTGCAACCTATACGCTTACGTGGTTTTTGCTTGCGATGGGCTTTGCCTTTGAACTTCCCGTTTCGGCACCGCGACGCACAAAAGCCCAGATGGCGACTCCGCTTGCCGGTGGAGCCGCAGCTGCCCGTACTTTTGGCGGAC
>CALKBB010000052.1 GCA_937989795.1 uncultured Collinsella sp.
ACGGATGCTGCAGGCGCGGCGGCCTGAGCAGCAGCCACGCTCGCCGGCACGGCGCCGTTGGCAATCATGGCCTCCAGGCGTGCCACGCGCTCGGCCAATGCCTCAATCGTTAAATCGGCCTCGGGACGCGCCAGACGCGTGCAGGCAATCTCGAGCACCAGGCGCACGTCGCTCGCGCCCCTCATCTCCAGTGCGGCATCGTCGAGCACCGTCAGCACGCGGGCCAGGCGGTCGGCAGGATGCTCGCCAAAGGCAGCGGCCTCGGCAGCAAGCGCCTCGGCCTGCTCGGAGCCGCCCTCAAACAGCTCGGCACGGGCACCGGCAACGCAGGCAACGTACACGTCACGCACATGCGCCACCAGGTCGCGCGTCAGCTCCAGCAGGTCATTGCCCTCCTCGACCTGCGCACGGATCAGTCCATAGAGCTCGGCAACATCGCGATCGGCAATGGCGCGGGAAAACTCGCCCAGAATCTGGTCCGAAACCTCGCCCAAAAGCGAGCGGGCGTCGTCCGCATGCACAGAACCGTTGCCAAAGACGCTCAGCTGCTCCAGCGTGGAAAGCGCGTCGCGCATACCGCCCTTGGCATGGCGCGCCACAATGGCGAGTGCCTCGTCGTCGTAATCGAAGCCCTCCTGCTCGCACACGTAAGACAGGCGATGCTCGATATCCTCGTTGCCGATGCGGTGGAAATCGAAGCGCTGGCAGCGTGAGAGAATGGTCTCCAGAATCTTTTGCGGGTCGGTGGTGCACAGCACAAAGATCACGTGTGCCGGCGGCTCCTCAAGCGTCTTGAGCAGCGCGTTGAACGCCGCCGTCGTGAGCATGTGGACCTCGTCGATGATATAAATCTTGTACTTGCCGCGCACTGGGGCAAAGTTGACGGAGTTGATGATCTCCTCGCGCACGTTGTCCACGCCGGTACGGCTTGCGGCATCGAGCTCGTAGACATCGGGGTGGTTACCCTCGGCAATGAGCTCGCACTCCTCGCAAGTACCGTCGGGCATGCAGCCGCTTGCACCCTCGGCGCGCGCCGCCTCGGCATTGCGGCACAGCAGCGCCTTGGCCAGAATGCGCGCCATGGTGGTCTTGCCCGTGCCGCGCGGTCCGCAGAACAGGTAGGCGTGGGACAGGCGCCCCTCGGTGATGGCGTGCTCGAGCGTCGAGACGATATGCTGCTGGCCCACCACGGAGTCAAAGGTGAGCGGGCGATACTTTCGGTACAACGATTCCATGGGTGCTCCCCCGGGTATACTGAGTCTTGTTGCCGCGGCGGCCATGCGGTCGCACGGCATACTGCATTCCATAATAACCCGTACGGCGAGCCCGCCGCGATAGGAGTCCAAAGAGCATGGCAGACGCAGAGAGCAACCTCGTTCCCTCCGAAGCAGCCGACCAGGTCGAGGTCGCGCTCGAGAAGCAGGCCGCAGCCGACGACGGTATCCTGTACCTCAACGAGTACCAGTACGAAAACGACCTGGTCACCGACTTCGCCCGCCTGGTCGCCTCGCCCAGGCGTCGCGGCTCGCTGTATGTCGCCGCGGCAATTGCCGCGCTCATCGGCATCGGCATGTTGGTGGCCGGCGGCAACTGGATCAAGTTTGGCGTCGTGCTGATCGTATTCGGCGCCTTTTTGGCCTGGTGGAGCAAGAACCTGCACCACACCCTCGCCCGCGACTTTATCGACGCCGTTGAGGCCGACGAGTCCATGGGCGGCCGCTATCGCCGCGTCGCCGCCAACGAGGACGGCCTGATGGTTTGGGGCAAGAGCGGCAAGTCGCAGTTCTTCCCGTTTGAAAAGCTCGACCACGTGCTCGACGGCGAGCGCATCTTTGTGGCCATGTTCGCCGACCAGGGCGTGACGATCCCTAAGGACACCTTTGTCCGCGGCGATGCCGAGCAGTTCGGTCCCTTCCTCAAGGCGCGCATCAACAAAAAACTCCGCATCGAGACCAAGAAGAAGAAAATGAAGGCTGAGAAGGCCGCCGCCGAGGCCAAGCAGGGCGACAAGCCCCAGGAGACCAAGGGCAAGCAGCGCAAGCAGAAGAAGAACAAGAAGAAGCGCTAAGGCCAAGCCAGGCAGGCAGCCTCGCATCCCGCTATCCTCCCCATGCACCCGAGCGTGCTACACTAGCAGCATCTATGCCACCGCGAACGGCTTGACTCCGGCCCGCCGCTCGCAAACGAACTTTAAACGCACGAGGGTTGGCCATGCCGCTTTTCTCGCAACATACCGCCCGGTTCTCGCCGGACGTTCCTTTGGAGGGCACCAGCTCTCGCGAGCTGCTCAAGCGGTACCAGCCGCTCGAGACACTTGCGACCGGCGGTTTTGGCTCCATCGAGATCTGCCGCGACACGCACCTGCGCCGCCGCGTCGCCATTAAGCGCATCCCCCTTATTAACGGTGTCGGCATGCCCGCCAGCGACATCATGGATGTCCTGCGCGAGGCGCACACTGCCGCCATGCTTCAACATCCCAACATCGTGCAGGTCATCGACTTTACGCACGACACAGCCTATGCCTACCTAGTTATGGAATATGTCGATGGCATGTCGCTGGCCGAGTTTTTGCACCGCGTGGACGGTCACTCACTTACCTTTGACGAGGCCGCGGCCATTGCCGATGCCCTAGGCCAGGCGCTCACCTTCGCCCATAGTAATGGCGTACTCCACCTGGACATTAAGCCCGCCAACGTGCTCATCGACCACTCGGGCAATGTAAAGCTCACCGACTTTGGCATGGCGCGACTGTCGTCCGCCGGTGGCTTTGGCGGCTCGCGCGGCGGCACCATCGGCTACATGCCGCCCGAGCAGCTCGACATCGAGACCGGCACGGTCGACGAACGCGCCGATGTCTTTGCCCTTGCCTGCGTGATCTACGAGGGCCTGTGCGGCAGCGCTCCCTTTATGGCGGCCACGCCCGCCGACTCGCTCGACCGCATCATCGGCGGCGCCACCTATCCCAGCGAGCTCATCCCGCACTTTCCCCCGGGGGCCGAGGCGGCGCTCATGAGCGCCCTCTCCCCCATGCCGCAAGACCGCCCCAACAGCATCGAGGCATTTTGCGACCAGCTCCTTGCCGGTCTGGGCAGCGTGCGCGAAGGCCGTCGCAGCCTGGAGCAAATGGTTGGCGAACTTTCGGATGACGAGCAGGAGCTCGACGATATCGAGCCGTCGCA
>CALKBB010000053.1 GCA_937989795.1 uncultured Collinsella sp.
GGGCGACTGCACCGTCACCATTCCGCGTCCCAACGTGACCGGCAAGCTCCATATGGGTCACGCCACCGACGACTCCATCCAGGACGCCATCATCCGCATGGCCCGCATGCGCGGCAAGTCCACGCGCTGGGTGCTCGGCACCGACCACGCCGGTATCGCTACGCAGACCAAGGTCGACAAGAAACTCAAGAGCGAAGGCATCAGCCGCCTGGAGATCGGCCGCGATAAGTTTGTCGACGCCTGCTGGGATTGGACCCACGAGTACGGCGGCATCATCGTCGAGCAGATCAAACGTATGGGCTGCTCCGTCGACTTCGATAACGAGCGCTTCACCATGGACGAGGACTACGCCCAGGCCGTGCGCAAGGTGTTCTGCGATTGGTACCACGACGGCCTGATCTACCGCGGCAAGCGCATCGTCAACTGGTGCCCCAACTGCACCACCGCTATCTCGGACGACGAGGCCGAGTACAAGGACGAGAAGGGCCATCTGTGGCACCTGCGCTACCCGCTGACCGAGCCGGTCAACGGCCAGGACTACATCGTCGTCGCCACCACGCGCCCCGAGACCATGCTCGGCGACACGGGCGTTGCCGTCTCCCCGAAGGACCCCGAGAAGGCCGCCTTCGTGGGTAAGACCGTCAAGCTCCCCATCGTCGACCGCGAGATCCCCATCTTTGAGGATTGGCATGTCGACGCCAACTTTGGTTCCGGCTTCGTCAAGGTCACTCCGGCCCACGACCCCAACGATTACGCCATGGGTCAGGCCCACGACCTGCCGCAGATCAATATCTTCGATGAGCACGCGGTGGTCGTTGAGGGCTACGGCGAGTTCACCGGCATGAACCGCGACGAGTGCCGCGAGGCCGTCATCAAGTGGTTTGAGGAGCACGACCTGCTCGATCACGTCGAGGACCACGACCACTCCGTCATGCACTGCTACCGTTGCGACGCCGCGCTTGAGCCATGGCTGTCCGAGCAGTGGTTCGTTGCCGTCGACAAACTCAAGGGGCCGGCGCTCGACGCCGTCAACTCCGGCAAGGTCACCTTCCACCCCGCGCGCTGGACGCAGACCTACACCACCTGGATGGAGAACCTCAAGGACTGGTGTATCAGCCGCCAGCTGTGGTGGGGCCACCGCATCCCCGTGTTCTACTGCGAGGACTGCGGCTGGGAGGACGCCCTTACCGAGGACACCGACGTGTGCCCCAAGTGCGGCGGCCATCACGTGCATCAGGACGAGAACGTGCTGGACACCTGGTTCAGCTCGCAGCTGTGGACCTTCGCCACGCAGGGCTGGCCGCAAAAGCCGGAGCTGCTCGAGGGCCATCACCCCACGACGGCGCTCGTCACCGCGCGCGACATCATCGCGCTGTGGGTCGCCCGCATGGTCATGAGCTCGCTGTACTTCCTGGACGAGGTGCCATTTAAGGACGTCGTCATCTACCCGACGATCCTTGCCAAGGACGGCAGCCGCATGTCCAAGTCCAAGGGCAACGGCGTTGACCCCATGGACCTCATTGGCATGTACGGCGCCGACGCCATGCGCTTCAACCTGCTGACGCTGTGCACCAACAACCAGGACGTCAAGTTTGACGCGAACATCGACAAGAAGACCAAGAAGCTCATCGACAGCCCGCGCACCGAGCAGGCCAAGTCGTTTGTGACCAAGATCTGGAACGCCAGCCGCTTCCTGCTTATGAACATGGAGGGCTACACGCCCGGCGAGCCCGTCGTGGAGACGCCGGCCGACGCCTGGATGTTCAGCCGTCTGGCCAAGGCCGTCAAGATGGTCACCGAGGGTATCGAGAACTACACCTTTGGCGACATGGCCCGCGGCGTGCAGCAGTTCTTCTGGAATGAGGTCTGCGACTGGTACGTCGAGGTCACCAAGGCCCGCCTGAAGGGCGAGGGCCGTCTGCAGGCGCAGCGCAACCTGATCTTTGTGCTCGACACCTCCATTCGCCTGATGCACCCGCTCATGCCGTTTGTCACCGAGGAGATTTGGGACAACATGCCGGCGAGCGTGCTCGACCTGGATGCCGAGGGCAACGTTGACCGTGCCGAGGCGCTCATGATCGCCAAGTGGCCCGAGCCCGCCGACTACGCCAAGTATGTTGACGAGGACGCCGAGCGTGCATTTGAGCTGTGCCGCGCCGTCGTGTCTGCCGCCCGCGCCACGCGTTCGCGTTATCGCTTGAGCCCCAAGGCCGAGCTCGACGTAGTCGTGCGCGCCGGTGCCGAGGATATCGAGAAGCTCGAGAGCCTGCGCTCGACCATTGAGCCGCTGGCAAACACTGCCTCGCTGGTCATGGGCACCGACGTTGAGAAGCCGGCTGCGAGCATCGCCGTGGTCGACAGCGGCGTCGAGGTCTTTGTGGTGCTCGAGGGCAAGGTCGATCTTTCGGCCGAGAAGGCGCGCCTGGAGAAGGAGATTGCCGCGGCCCAGAAGGAGCTGGCCGGCTGCGAGAAGACGCTCGCCAATGAGGGCTTTGTGGCCAAGGCCGCGCCTGCGGTGGTCCAGAAGAAGAGGGACCGTGCAGCTGAGCTCAAGGAGATCCTGGCGGCGCTGAACTCGCAGGTTGCCGACTTCTCGTAAGGTTTACTTGGGGGCGCGTCCCGACGCTTTGCTCTCCGCTGCGGACAGTCCTGCGCAAGACGGACAGCACATTAAGTGCTGTCCTTTGCGTGCGGAACTTGCGGCGAGCAAAGCATCGGGCCGCTCCTAGTTCGTTTACGTTGTTGTTTGCAACTGGTGGGTTAGGGCCACTGGGCTGTGGCCTTGAGGTCGCTGCAAAGCGGTGTTTGGCTGATATTTTGAATGGGAGGGGCTTGTTGTTGCTTACGGGCCTCTTTTTATGTTGAGGGGACTTTGGCTATGGCAAAGCGTTCTGGGTTGTATTCGGTGCCGTTTGAGGTTCCGGAGCTTTCTTTTGATGAGGCTGTTGCACTTGCGGCCGATACGGGCAAGATTGCGCGTTATTCCACGCCGCTGCTCGAGACCGTCGTCGAGATGCTCGATGAGCTTGGTCGTCCTGACGAGTTCTATGATTGCATCCAGATAGCCGGTACCAACGGAAAGACCTCGACGACGCGATTCTCGGCTGCCATTCTTCATGGTGAGGGCCTTAAGACGGCACTCTTTACGTCGCCTCATCTGGTGCGCTATCCCGAGCGTATGGAGATTGACGGAAAGGTCGTCTCAGACGAGGTCTTTGCCCATGGTGTCTCTGCGGCGTATGAGGCAGGTCGTCGTCTCAACGCACGTCGTGAGGCGGCGGGCGAGGAGCTCCGTTCTATTACGCCCTTCGATCTTTTGTCCGTGGCCGGTTTGACTATGTTTGCCGAGGCTTGCGTGGACGTGGCCGTGCTTGAGGTTGGCATGGGCGGACGCTGGGATGCTACGAGTGCGACCGATCCCGTGGCCGTCGCCATTACGGGCATTGGACTCGACCATATGAAGGTCCTTGGCGATACGCTCGAAGCCATTGCTGGGGAGAAGGCTGCGGTTATTAAGCCTGGTCGTTTGGTTGTTTTGGGCGAGGGTACGCATGAGGCGAGCGTTCAGCGTGTGATGGATGCCCGTTGCCGCGAGTGCGGTGTGGTGCCGCTCGTGGTGAGCCATACGACGACCAAACTTCCGGCACACGTGGGCGATACAGTGGAGTTTAGCTGCACCACGCCGCGCGCAATCTATACGTCGAGGATGGTTAAGCCGGCGTATCAGCCGCAGAATGCCGCGTGCGCGATTATGCTGTGCGAGGGCTATCTGGGTCGCGAGCTCGACCATGAGGCGCTCGACGCTTCTCTTATGGGCAGCCCCACGCCGGGTCGCTTTGATGTGCTGGGAACCGATCCGCTCAAACTGATCGACGCCTGCCATAACCCCCAGAGCTGCGAGAACTTTGTGAGCGCACTGGACGAGATCGATCCGTGCGTAGAGAATCGCCCCACGCTGCTGTGCGCCGCATTGGCTGATAAGGACGTGGCGGGCATCGTCGACGTGCTTGTTCCGGCCTTCCCCCGTGTGGTCGTGACGCAGACCGATTCCGATCGCGCCCTGCCGGCGGAGGAGCTCGCTGCCCTGGTGGACGCCGTTAAGCTCGCGGGCGTGTATCCCAACGTATCCGAGGCCCTCGCAGCCCTCGATGCCGCGGGCGAGCCCTTCGTAGCCGCCGGCACCATCACCCTAGCCGGCGAAGTAGCGGGGTTGCTGCGCTAGAGCCCTTCCGCTGGGTAGCTAGTTGGCCTGCTCGCCACGAAATGGGCCTGTTTACTACATTTGACCGGTTACCCCCGACCACGCCGAGAATTGCGAAATTAAAACCGCAGGTAGAAGGCTTGTCAATTTTCAAAAAAAGACCCGCATGGTTGACCCATGCGGGTTAAACGTAGTAGATGGCCCGTTTTCATGGCGCATCTCTAGACTGTCAAATTGGCCGTCTTGGCCCCATGGTAGTTGCGGTGAAATAGTTCCTGGATTATGCCTCTGTGGGTCAATCTGGGAACTATTCCACCGCAACTTATTGAGGGGCTATTGGGTAAGGGCTAGTCTAGGCGGACTGGGTCGTGGGGGCAGGCGTTGAGGATCTCGACGCCGGACTCGGTGACCAGGGCAAGGTCCTCGATGCGGACGCCGATGCGGCCGGGGAGGTAAATGCCCGGCTCGATGGAGAACGTCATGCCAGGCTCTACGACTTGTTCGTTGACAAGTGAGACGTCGCCCGGCTCGTGGTCCTGCAGACCAATCGAGTGGCCCAAGCGGTGCGTAAAGTACTGCCCATAGCCCGCATCCTCAATCACGTCGCGCGCGGCGCGGTCCAGATCGCACATGCGCACACCCGGTGCGATGAGTGCCTCGGCGGCCTCGTTGGCGCGGCGCACGATATCGTAGATGTGCGCCGTTTCCTCGTCCGGCTCGCCCCAAAAGAACGTGCGCGTCATGTCCGAGCAGTAGTTGCAGCGGCGTCCGCCAATGTCGAACAGCACCACGTCGCCGCGCTTGAGCACGGTGTCGTCGGGTTCATGATGCGGGTCGCCGGCGTTGGCGCCAAAGCTCACGATGGGCGGAAAGCTAAAGCCCTCGCAGCCGTGCTTGCGATACAGGCCGAGCATCTGGTCGGCAATTTCGCGCTCCGTTACGCCCTCGTGGACGAGCTTGATGGCGTCGGCCATCACGGCGTCGTTGGCGGCCGAGGACGCGCGCATGAGCTCCTGTTCGGCGGCATCTTTGTGGGTGCGTGCGGCGGTGACGGCAAAGTCGCCCAGGAAAAACTCGCTTGCGGCGTGACGATCCATGAGCGGCATCAAAAAGCCGGAGCGCATGACGGTGTCGATGCCGAGCGGTTTGGTCGGATCAACCTCGCGAGCGATGGCGTCGGCCACGACGTCGGTATCGGTATGGTAGGCCACGCGGGCATTGTCGTACTCGGGCAGCTGATGCAGCGCGTTGACCAGGATCACGGGCTCGGCATTGCGCGCGAGCAGCACGCCGCAAAAACGTTCGAACATATCGGCATAAAAGCCGGTTAGGTAATAAATCGACCACGGGTCATTTACGAGCAGCTGCGCGCCGGGGTGCTGGGCCTCGAGCGCATCGAGCACGCGCGCCACGCGCTGGTCATCGACATGTGCCATATACCGTCCTTTCGCTAGGTTGCCACCATGGTATCCCATGCTCGGCAGCTAGGGACGTTCCTTTTATACCGGCACTTCGGGACACTCCTTGGCATGGCCAGCCTGGCAAGCGTGCAGGATAAAGGAGTCAGAAGAGGCCCGTCCCAAATGGGCTGCTAGCAAAACTATGGCGGATTACGGGGCTGGACCTGTATTACTTGACCATGGGAAAAATTGCGAAATTAAAACCGCAGGTAGAAGGCTTATCAAAAATCGAAAATTGCCGGTATGGATGGGGGTCTCCGAATCAGCCCCGTAATCCGGCATAGTTTTGAAATGGCACTAAAGTAGGCACAAGCTAAATACCGATCCCAAGGCAAGTTGC
>CALKBB010000054.1 GCA_937989795.1 uncultured Collinsella sp.
TTTAATGCCAATAGTAAGCATAGAGGCGAAGAAGAGAAACGCTATGACACCCGTCCGATACCAGAGAGTCTTGATGAAATTTAGAGCAGCAAGGGCGAGGATAACTGCAACGAAGATTGTCGCAAGGGCAAACGTTATAGAATTTTCGCCGGTTAGTGCATTCATAACAGCACAAAGGTCTTCGAATGACGTAAGAGGCTCCAATCAGAAATAAAGAAACTAGTGTTCGTATTAGACGGCATATTCTGACGCGAAAATATACCTTCAGTTCGACTTGGCATTACCGTTAGTTATTTCGTTTTCAATGGCTTCAGTAAAGCTATGGTTCCCAACAGATAGTTATGGAGTTCTCAGTTGAAAAGACCATGACTTTATATTTCAATTTGTGCGGATGATCGCTCAATTATCTGAAACTGTTGGCTCACTACTTAGTGTCGGATTCATTAATGTTAAAAAAAGTGGGGTGGTATCGGCGTTAGCCGATACCACCCCACTTTCATTGCGGCAAAACTTGTCGAAGCTGAGCCCTCCCAGCGCCGTCAGCACTCCCCTAGTCCCGCTTAAACAGATCCCTCGTGTACACCTTGTCCGCCACGTCCGCGAGCTCGTCGCTCCAGCGGTTGGCGACGATCACGTCGCAGCCGGCCTTGAAGGCCTCCAGGTCGTGGGTCACCTCGGAGCCGAAGAACTCCGGCGCGTCCAGCGTGGGCTCGTAGACAACCACGGGCACGCCCTTGGCCTTCACGCGCTTCATGACGCCCTGGATGGAGCTCGCGCGGAAGTTATCGGAGTTGGACATCATCGTCAGGCGGTATACGCCCACGACCGGCTTCGGCTTACCCTCGTACACGCGGTCCAACACAATCTGTAACACCTTGTCCACGACAAAGTCATTGCGGGTGCGGTTCTACTGGACTTTATCCCGAACCGGCTCTCCTGTTAGAAGAGAAACCCTTGTCCTCTTCGTAGTTGCTACTTCTAGAAAGGAATTTGGCGTTGCACCAGCATGTATCTTGTATTTCTTCCCAGACACGTCGAAAGCATATAAAGAAAGGGGCGCATCAAGGTTAAAAATGCCTAGTTCTTTACGCTCTTTTTGGATCGCCTGCAGCCTTAGAAAACTAATGGTGAAGCGCCCAACTTCGCCTGGCTCAAGTTTCATTACATTGCTTAAAGGATGCAGTGTCCAATACTTTGGTTTCCTTAGATTGGGAATACCTCTGCCCGGCATTCCGCATTCACGGATACGCATTTTTGATTCGAACCATGCTTTAGCCCCACGAGCGCTTTTATTAAACCTTGCCCCTTCAAGAATATGTGTGATATAAACCGGCTGGTTGCCGTCACATATAATTTCAATGTTGAAACAATTTGGATGAAGCTCAAGCAAATCAAAATGATCGTCTTCAAAAAAGATTCCTCGCGCATAAACACTCATCTTATGTTCACTGCGGCCCATTACTAATGCGACGAATGCTGCAAAGAACGTTGCCACTGCGCATAGCAATGACCCTACCGCAGATATAGCCTGCCAGTCCATTAAGATTCCTTTCACTGCTGCATGCGTATTTAAAAGCAAATTTCATCAATCTACAGTTAAGATACATGTAGCCATAATGCGGTTGACGCCTCATTGAGAACGCTAACTTATCCTTACGATTGATCAATCGGAACATCTTCGCACCCATTGTGGTAATACTTCAGTAGATCTTCCGTAGTAGGGCGTTCGTTCTTGCAGACAATATTCAAGGATTCAAGTATGTCCTGGATAGCGATTCTGTCTCCATCGGGCAAATCGCTTTCATCGCATGGCTTGTAGGTCAATGGCAACGGCTTTAAACCGCTGCGCTGCATCAGCACTTCGTAGTTTGAGTCGGGCGAGACCAAAGGGTGGCCGTTCTGAAGGAATACTCCCCCTCTCTGTCCTGCGATCTTATTAATATTTGGGTCGAAGGCGAGGCCAAGCTCAGGCACCGAAATCCAAAAGGAA
>CALKBB010000055.1 GCA_937989795.1 uncultured Collinsella sp.
GCTCGGAGGAGCTGTCCGTCGGCGGGACGGACAATGTGGACAGCAGCGTGTTCGCGCCGTTTGACTACGTGGCGCTCGGCCACCTGCACGGCGCGCAGCAGATCGGCGAAACGCGGCTTGCCAAAGAGATCGCGACCGTAGGAGTTAACGTTCTGTCCCAGCAGCGTAATCTCGCGCACGCCCTGGCGCACGAGCCCGGTCACCTCATCGACAATCTCCTCGAAGGGACGACTCTTCTCGCGACCACGGACGTACGGCACGATGCAGTACGTGCAAAAGTTGTTACAACCCGTCATGATGGGCACCCAAGCGTGATACTGCGTCTCGCGATGCCACGGCATACTCATGGCGTCGGTATCCTCATGCTCATTCGTACGGATATGGCGCTTGCCATCCATAAACGCCTCGGCGATAAGCTCGGCCACGTGCGCAATAGAATGGGTGCCAAAAATGACGTTGACGTTATCGACGTTGGTGAGCAAGCCCTCACCATCGCGCTGGGCGATGCAGCCGCCCACGGCGACCACGCGTTTACCCGAAGGCGAAGGAGGAAGGCTCTTGCAGGAATTGCACTGACCATACAGGCGTGTATCAGCAGCCTCGCGCACACAGCACGTCATGAACACGACAATATCGGCATGCTCGGGATCGAGCGCCATAAGACAGCCACACGAATCAAGCAAGCCACTCACGCGCTCGGAGTCGTGCTGGTTCATCTGGCAGCCGAATGTGCGGATAAAATAGGTTTTACCGGCAAGAATATCGCGTACGAAACGCTGGTCCATGAGCTTACATCCTAACGATGGTATCGACGGGGCGCATAGGTGCTACAAGCGTGCAGATAGCTCGTTTACGCAACAGGTTTAACGTCGTCCATAACGGCGTTATCCATAGCAGCCCGATTAATCTGGTGAACGTAGATAGAGAGACGGATTGCCGAGCGCGACTCCCCGTTAATGAGAATGTCGGAAAACACCGGCGCGCAGGATACATCAAAGCCGGTCGGAATCAGAAAGCCGCGCGCAATGGCAACGGCCTTGATGGCCTGGTTGACGGCACCGGCACCGACGCATTGAATGTTGACGGGGACGCCATCTTTGACCATGCCGGCAATGGCACCGGCAACGGACGCGGGCGATGATTTGCTTGATACCTTCAGGCAATCCATGAAGAAACTCCTGCGTTTAAAAGTACGTTTTAACTGCAATAACTGTATCGTACCGAGCGGACTCGGTAAAGATTTTATTCCTCTTTGGCAAGATCGAACGTCACCGTGATGCGATCACGCGAAACGCGAATCTTAGGGTCGCCGCACAGATTGAGGTAATACCGGGCAGCGAGGTCGTTAAAGTCACGCTCGACCGCACGCGAAAATTGCGCCATATCATCCTTGGCGATACGAAGGCCTCGACGGTCCTTGGCAAGATCGACGGGAGCCGGCGCATGCGAGGTGGAATCGCGCTCGCGCAGCAGACGCGCGGTCACGCCGCGAACGGGCTTAATCTGTCCCGACAGAATACGGTGGGCAGTGCGCTCGGACATCTCGAGACCCAGCCCGGAGCAGATCCGGATAAAGTCCTCGGCATCAGAGGCAAGGCCCAAACGATCGATAACCGGAAGCTCGTACTCGTCATCGATAAAGAGCAGGCGCGACGTATCGAGACGACTCGAGGCCTGAGCATACAGGGTCGCAGCAATCTCGGACGGAGAGCCCAGATACACATCGCAGCAACGTAGCTCCTCAAGGGCAAACTCACAGGCTGCGCGAATGATGTTGTGGGGGCCGCGAGCACATACATAGTGGCCGTCTTCGTCATTAACTGCCTGAGGCCAGCTCGACTGATCGGCGCGCTCACCCAAGCGATCGGTAGCAACGCACACCTTAAACGCGGAGCCCAAATCGACGCCAGATGTAACAACGCGTGCCTCATCCGTGTTCTGCTTGATAGAGAACAGCGCCATACCACGACCGTGAACACCCCAACGGTCCATTTTCATGCTCTCGAGCTTGGAGGTGACGCGGGCATCGAAGATACGCTCCTGCATATCCTGCGGCACACCCGAACCGTTATCCAGGAAGAGGAGGGTGCGAACACCCTCCTCCTTGGTCGTGGCAAGATAGACCTTATCGGCTCCGGCATCGCGAGCATTACGCAGCATCTCGATGACAATGTCCTCTACATGCTGAATGTCATGCTTGGCCTGACGGCGCTCGGCCTCCGAAACGCGAAGGCGGACATACCCCTCGCCAAGGTTTTCCTCGACGCGAAGGTTGCCCTCCCCCGACATCGACGCGATAAATGAGATGAGCTCGTTCGCGTCGCTCATGTTATTTAGCGATATCGACAGCGCGGCTCTCGCGAATCACGACGACGCGCACCTGACCGGGATACTCCATCTCTTCCTCGATCTGATGGGCGATATCGTGCGCAAGCACCGTGGACTGGGCATCGGAGATCTTGTCAGGCTGAACCATGACATGAACCTCGCGACCGGCCTGCATGGCATAGGTACGCTCGACGCCGTCATGAGAGTTGGCGATCTCCTCGAGCTTCTCAAGACGCTTGATGTAGTTCTCGGCCGACTCGCGGCGGGCACCGGGACGAGAAGCGGAAACGGCATCGGCAGCCTGGACCAGAACGTCGAGCACCGTGTTGGGGTCGACATCGGCATGATGGGCCTCGATCGCGTGGACGATGACGGGCTTCTCACCATAACGGCGGGCAAGCTCGGCGCCAATGACAGCATGCGGACCCTCAACGTCATGGTCGATGGCCTTGCCCAGGTCATGCAGAAGACCGGCGCGCTTGGCGGTCACTACATCCAGACCAAGCTCGGAAGCCATAACGCCGCACAGGTCGGAGACCTCAAGCGAGTGCTGCAGCACGTTCTGACCGAACGAGGTGCGGTAGCGCAAAGCGCCCAGGGTCTTGACGATCTCGGGATGCAGGTCGTGGATACCGGTATCAAAGGCGGCTTGCTCGCCAGCCTCGCGCACACGCTGCTGAACCAAGTCCGCGGCCTTGTGATACATCTCCTCGATGCGGGCGGGATGAATACGGCCGTCGGCAATAAGGTTCTCGAGCGCAACGCGGGCGGTCTCACGACGGACCGGGTCGAAGCTCGAAAGAACGACGGTCTCGGGCGTATCGTCGATCACGAGGTTGACACCGGAAACCTGCTCGAAGGTGCGGATGTTGCGACCCTCGCGACCGATGATGCGACCCTTGAGGTCATCGGAGGGAATGTGCACGGAAGTAACGGTGACCTCGGCGGTATGGTCGGCGGCGCAACGCTGAATCGCCAAGGAGAGAATCTCCTGAGCGGTCTTGTGGCACTCGGCGCGGACCTGCTGCTCGGACTCGCGGATGATGGTGGCCGCCTCGTGGGTAACCTCGCCGCGGACCTTGTCGAGCAGCTCCTTGTGAGCGTCCTCGCGCGTAAGGTCGGCAATACGCTCAAGCTCGGAAGTCTGCTTGGCGCAGAGCTCCTCAAGCTCGCGAGAGCGCTTCTCGACCTGACCGGCCTGGCTGGACAGCTGGTGCTCACGCTTGTCGAGAGCGTCGTTTCGGCGATCGAGCGATTCCTCGCGCTGCATCACGCGATTTTCGAGCGTGCGAATCTCGCTCTTACGCTGCTTGTCCTCGGCCTCGGCGGCCTGCTTGTTCTTGATGATCTCTTCCTTAGCCTCGAGCAGAGCCTCTTTTTTGAGGGTCTCGGCCTGACGCTTAGCATCACCGATCAGGGACTCTGCCTGCGCGTGTGCCGACTGAATCTTTTCGTCGGCCTCGTGAAGACTACCCTGCTTGGCGGTGCGCATGTAGGCAATGGCGGCGATGGCACCCAAAACGAGGCCAACGAGCGCTGCAATGATAGGCATGCTCACTCCTTTTTATGGATTCGTTACACAGCAAAGCGAACCGTCCTTACGAACGGCTCGCGACATTTGAGTAATATGGGCGCAGCTTATGCGGGTCGGATACAGATAAACATATAAACAAACTCATCACAGATGAGCACATATCACAAAGCAAATGACAGTGATTATCCTACGTTGAACCGCAACAACTGTCAAATAAACGCACCCGGCACGGCGCCAATCAAGCGGTGAACGGCAGGGGCGTAACAGGTGCACGCTTACACGGCGCACTCCTCGCTTAAGGCATCGAGGCGTGCCTTAACGGCATCAGAGGCGATGTGATACGAAAAACCTTTACCCATCAAAAACCTGACGAGCTTTTCGAATGCGCGCGCCTCGGGAACGCGACGTTTAGCGAGCAAGGCCGAAGCGCGGGCCAAGTCATCATCCACGGCAAAATATGCCTCGGGATACCCGGGGATATCGTCAAGCACAACATGACGACGCTTGAGCTCAACCTCGATCTTGCGCTGTCCCCAGCCGCGACGCTTACGCTCTTCAATAAAGTACGAACAAAAGCGGTTCTCATCCAAAAATCGATACTCGGTCGCTCGAGCAACCGCAAAATTAATCGCAGGCTGTCGAAAGCCATAGCGCGCCAACTTATCGCGTACCTCGCCCGTGGCATGATCGCGGCGCGAAAGCATCTCGGTCACCATGGTGAGCGCACATTTACGTTCGATAAGCTGCACCGCCTCGCGAAAGTCATCCCAATCACAGGGAAGATCGGGGCGGTTTTTGACATACAGCCGCGCGACCCGCACGGGAATCCAAATGGACCGCTCAAAACCGCCCTCAAGCTCACAATCGATATGTGCGCAAGGCTTTTTGGACGCATACCCGCTCGAGAACGAGGAGGCCGCCTTCTTATCGGGAAAGACGACCGTGGCCTCGGTCACCGTATACGACATGAGCGTAACCGCTACTCGTCGTCATCATCGAGCATGGCGGAACCATCGATGGCGTAAAGCTCGTCAAACTCCTCAGGCGCAGGCTGATCGGTCAGCTCGACCTCGGACGGAGCATCGTCATCAAACTCAAGTCCGCAGGCAAGGCGGACCTTATGCTCAATCTCGTCGGCGCAATCGGGGTGTTCGCGCAGGAACGTCTTGGCGGCCTCGCGACCGTTGCCGAGCTTGTCCTCGCCATAAGCAAACCAGGACCCCATCTTTTTGCAGATGCCGCACTCGACGGCCATATCCAGAATCGAGCCCTCTTTGGAGATGCCAGTGCCGTACATGATGTCAAACTCGGCCGAACGGAACGGAGCGGCCACCTTGTTCTTAACGACCTTGGCACGAACGCGATTGCCGATAAC
>CALKBB010000056.1 GCA_937989795.1 uncultured Collinsella sp.
GAACCTGCTCTAGTGCGACACAGCCATTGGGGACGTCCTTAAATGACCAGTCGTTAAAGAACGCCCCCGATGACTAGTTAGCCGTGGAAGCGAGCTGTGGGTGCAAGCAGCTGTTCGCGAAAGACGCGCTCGACGGCAGCGCGGTATTCGTCGACCTTTTTGGTCTTGCGTACGATCTTGTGGACGGTAGCGGGATCAGCGAAAGCGCACTTGGCGTAGAACCACCACTCCTTCATGCGGAAGACCGCATTGCCGCCAATCTCTTCTGCATATGCCGCAAACAGCGTGTCGTGGAAGCGCTGCAGCTCAGCAGCCGTTGCAGCTGGGCCGCCCTTGACCATGCGAGCCAGAGCGGGGTTCGCGAGCAGGCCACGCCCCAACATCACATGGCGCGTGCCGGGATAGGCCTCCACCAGCGCGTCCATATCCTCAAGATCAAAAATGTCACCGTTATAGGCCACGGGGAACGGCGCACGCTCCAGCGTCTCGCCATAAAACTCTTTGCGCGGCAAGCCCGTATAGCGGTCCTTCTGTACGCGCGGATGCACGATCAGCTCTGCCAGCGGCATGCGGCAATACAGATCGAGCACGCGCTCGTATTCGTCGTCATTCTCCAGCCCCAGCCTGGTCTTTACCGACACCGGCAACGGCGAACGTTCGCACACATCGCTCAAGAACACTTCGAGCTCGTCCAAGTGGCGCAAAAAGCCCGAGCCCTTGCCCTTGGCGACAACCGTCCCCGAGGGGCAACCCAAGTTGAGATTGACCTCTCGATAGCCCATGTCGGCGAGCACCTGTGCCGCCCACACAAACTCATCCGCGTTCTTGGACATCAACTGAGGCACCACGTTGAGCCCCTGGTTATTGGCAGGATCGATCTCCTTAAACGCCTTGCCGCCAAAGCGGTTTCCCACCCGCGGCGGCGGCAAAAACGGCGTGTAATAACAGTCGAGCGCGCCAAAGCACTCCGCATGCACGCGACGAAACACATGCCCGGTAATTCCCTCCATGGGGGCCAGCGAAAGGATCATCTACTCTTCTCTCATATCAACGAACATGACTAAGGAACTGCCCCTTTGTCATGTTCATTATGCCTTGTGCTCTAACACCACGCCATTAGCGCCGTGTTAGAGCAACTGACGCCCTGCACTCATTTATACTCAAACGCATGCGTGCATCGCCCGCGTAGAACGATGAGAGTCGAGGCCCCCATGCAGCAGCTCACCGAGCAAGAAAAGAAACGCATCCAGCGGTACTGCACGTACCCCAAGATCGCAGCGACTGCACTCGCCATGTCGTTCGTAGCATGCCTGCTGATGTTGCCGCTCCAAATGATCAACGATATCGCGTTCCACCAAAAAGAATTCCAACCCGCGGGCATATATACCGCCATCGCACTCACCGTAATCGAACTCGCCGTCTTTTGCTATTGCGCTCTTGCACCGCGCTTTGGAATGCAGGGCAAACAGTGGAAGGAGCTGCAGAGCAGGCTTGCGGTAGCCCAGACCAACAAGGACCGTTCCGCGGAGGTCGCCGGCGTGCTTGCCACGCAAGCTGCCGGCCGCCTGCT
>CALKBB010000057.1 GCA_937989795.1 uncultured Collinsella sp.
GACCGCACCCGTCCTCCTGTTCATCTCAATCTGTAACATCTAGCCGAGTTTTTCGATCCCAACTGTTATAGATTGAGACGATTCGACGGTATCGTCCGCATGGACACACCGTGGTACAATTGTGTCCCAACGCAAAGGAGGTACCCATGTCAGCTTGTGTGCCCGTCCGAGATATGAAGGACACTGCTGCATTCACTACGCTTGTTGAGTCTGAGCGCGACGTCACCGTAACCAAGAACGGCTACGAGGCCATGCACTGCATCAGCAGCGACCAGTATCGCCTCATGCAAGAAGAAATCGCCAAGGCAAAACTGCTGTCTCGTATGATGTTGGCAGAAGACGAAATATCGCAAGGCGACTACAGCGATTACGAATCCTTCGCGGCTTCGATACGAGACAAATATGACCTATAACGTCGTAATCCTCAAAAGCGCGCGATATGAGTACGAGAGTATCGTCGGATACCTTGCCCAAATCCTCAAGAATCCGCGCGCAGCAGGCATTTTTGTCGCTGAGTTTGAATATCAGCTTGATCTGCTTCGCGAACAGCCGCTCCTACGTCCCCTCTCGCACATGCAAGAGCTGGCTGCACGTAATTACCGATCGTTTCCCATCAACAACTACGTGTGCCTTTATAAGTTTGAGCACGAAACAATCTATATCGCCCACATCTTTCATCAGTCACAGGACTACGCCCGCCTGGTCTAGCCCACAAGCTGAATACTTGGCCCGAGCGCATTTGCGTGTCATATCGCGTCACGTTGACGCGTAAAATGACGTGCAAATGGTGTTTTTACTTATACGTGTCATTCTGCACGTCATATTGAAACGATAATCCCCGCGCCGGCAGGGGGCAGAAGTATCGCATGCTGCGTTAGCTAGCAGATGACCTGCGTGTGTTCCTCGATGGCAGTGCGGTCCTCGGCGGTAATACCCGGCTCGCACACCACGGCGTCCAAATTGTCCAGGCGGCAGAAGGTGTAGAAGTCGCGCTTGCCGATCTTGCTGGAGTCGGCGATCAGATAGCGCGAGTCCGCTTTGCTAAAAGCGAGCTGCTGGATACGGCCCTCGTCCATGCTGGACGTGGACACGTCGCCGTCCAGAATGCCGTTGGCACCGATAAACGCCGTGTCAATCCCTAGTGCGCGCAGGGTATCCTCGGCCATGGGGCCCATAAAGGCGGCGGTGCGGCGACGGTACATGCCGCCCACCAGGCACAGCTCGCAATCCTCGCGCGCCTCGAGCAGGCTAAAGGCCGAAAGCGAATTGGTCACATAGATGGAAGGCAGTTTGTCGGTGACTCGGAGAGCGCCAATGCGATCTCACGACGGTTGCGCTCATTGTCTCAATTAGATACTCAACGAAATACGGCCCCGCAGCTCAATAAGCTGCGGGGCCGTACCATACACCGACGAATCAACGACGAAGTGCATCCACTATTTGGCCAGCTCCTGAACGATCCAGTCAATTGCACCTTCGGGATCGTTGGTAAGGTCGATATACTCCTTGCCCCTTGTGGTGAGCAGTTTAATTCCAAGGCGATCGGTATCGGCCTTCATAGCGTCATAGTACATGCGTGCCTGGGGTGCCAGAACAATCACGTTGTACTGATCCATCGTCTCATAGTGGCTTCCGTACGCACCGGACTGAGAAACCAGATCGATACCCTTAGCAGCGGCACCTTCGCGAAGAGCATTTGCCAAGAGAGTCGAAGTGCCGGCACCCTGGCAAAGCACAAGCACGCGGATCTGCTCCGCCTTGTCCTTTACCGCCTCGAGAGCTTTTGCGACATTTTCCTGTGCGGCAATAGCATCTGCATCCGAGTTTCCTGCAGTCTCCTTTGCAGACTCTTCCAAACAAAGCTGATGGTCATACGCCTTGCAGAACGGATAGTAAATCACAAAGTCAACGACCAACAGCACTGCCATCAATACAAGAGAACGCAGATCGAGACCCGTGGTGAGGAATGCACCGATTGGGCCGGGAAGCGCCCACGGCATGGTATACATGGGGGCGTTCATTCCAATGACGTCAATGAAAAATTTACCGATAATGGCGTTGACCATAGGAGCCACTAGGAAGGGCACGAACATATAGGGATTGAGAACAATCGGCATACCGAAGATAACGGGCTCGTTAACTCCAAAAATCACCGGGATAATCGATGCCTTGCCCATGGCTTTTAGCTGCTTGGAGCGCATAAACATGATCAGGATAATAGGAACGATGAACGTGCAGCCAGAACCGCCCAGACCGCCGATGAAGCTTGTAAAGTCCTGCGTGAGAGCAATTGACGGGTGTCCACCTGCTTGGAAAACCTCAAGATTGGTAACGGTATTGCCATAGAGCGCAGCATTGATCGGACTCATGACAACCGAAGCACCGTGGATACCCATAAATTGGAAAAGTGCGACGGCGCCTTCGATAAGCGCCATGCCAGGATAGGTGTCGACCGCGGAGAACAGCGGCGAGATGAGAGCGGATACCAAATTGGCGAACGGCACAGCAAGCAGCTTGCGGCTCGCAAGATCGATAAAAGCGCACGCAAGGATCGAAAACCCAAATGCAAAGATATCGCGAAAACTCTGCGCAATAGAGCCAGGGACCTCTTTGGGGAGCTTGATCGTCACATTATGGCTAATGCACACCTTATAGATATTAACGGTCAAGAATGCGGCTACGAACGCAGCGAGAAAACCCTTGGTTCCCATATAGCCGGTTTCAAAAACAGATGTATCTGCTCCGCCAATCGAGACAACATCGTTCGTCACCGATAGCAAGAGCATGCCGCACATGGCACAAACCATGCACGAGGTGGGGTTGAGAGATTTGCCCGAAGGCATGCGACGGTTCATCGACATTGCAAGTGAGCTCGCCGTGGTGCCGGCCACCATAATGCCAAGAAGCCCCATGGTATATGCATAGATTTTATTGAAGAAATCCAGCACCTCAGGCGGAAGCGTGATGCCTACATAGGCAGGGAGCGTCGAAAGAAGAAGGAACAGGCTCGAGAACAGCACAATTGGCATATTCGAGAGAAAGCCATCCTTGATCGCCACCAGATAAATGTTCCTCGAGATTTTGTCGAAGAGGGGCTGGTGTTTTTCAAGGAATTTGACGATAGCGTCCATAACACATCCTTTCATGATTCCCGGGCACGTAACGATTTATCCGGACTCAACCGTCGTCGTCCCCGTTTGTATCCACTTATGTAAGTGAATACGTTCTTGTGCGAAATGTAATATCATTTGCGCGATTTGTCATAACCAATTCTTTTTCCGCTTTGTCGATATGTCAAGAATTCAAATACTTATTCGGTGAACGGTAGTTGATTAATATAAGGTTTCCCAGCTAAATGATATTTTTTTCGAGCAGTACAATAAGTTTGCAACCGTTCACCGATTGGATATAACATATTGAATATATTGTTGTAACAATATTAGAGACAATGTCACAAGCCTGTCGTTCTAGTCAAAGGAAGTAACAATGCCCAAACGATTACTGAACATGTCCGCATCCGATTTTGCCGCCACGTCACCCATGGATCTAAAGCAGGCAATTCTGGCTTCCGAGGGACGTACCATCATGGCGGAAAACGTACCCTCTTCCCAATTTCTCGGCGGCGTTACTAATGCCGAAATCGAACGTGCCGCAGGTGCCGACCTGCTTCTGTTTAACGCGCTCGATGTGTTCAATCCAGTTATTGCCGGTATTCCAGATGATCTCAATGAAAACCCGGTCACTTGGGTGAAGCGAGCATGCGGAAGGCCCATTGGCGTCAATCTGGAACCAGTTGATAACGAGGCAGAGATGTCTGAATCCCGAACGGAAATCCCCATGGGTCGTCGTGTCTCTCCCAAGACCTTAGAAAAGGCTAACGAACTCGGATTTGATTTTATCTGCCTGACGGGCAACCCTGGAACCGGCGTCTCCAACGATGCAATCGCCCATTCGATTAAACTCTCCAAAGAGCATTTCAATGGCCTGGTCATAGCCGGAAAAATGCATGGAGCGGGCGTTGCGGAACCTGTCATGACGCTCGAAATTGCGCGCAAGTTTGTTGACCTCGGCGTCGATATCCTTCTCGTGCCAGCCCCCTACACCGTCCCTTGCTTCCAAGAAGCAGACCTGCGCGCCATCGTAGACTTTGTACGATCCCACAACGTAGGCAAGTCAATTGAAGAGAAGGTTCTCGTCATGGCGGCGAACGGGACGAGTCAAGACTCCTGCGACAGCGAGACCATTAAGAAAATAGGCCTTGCAGCAAAAGCAGCCGGCGCTGACCTCCAACATATCGGGGACTCCATGAACGGTATTTGCCTGCCCCAGAATATCTTCACGCTCGGACAAGCCCTTCGTGGATACAGGCATCAGATCGTCATGCTGAGCCGCTCTGTGATACGTTAAGGTTACCTTGCCCACGCTACATCCCGACTGAGGCAACCATCAGGTATAACCAACATGCAAACTGAGGCTCTAATGCTCGATACACACGAAAAACGGCCACTCTATTTACAGCTCACCGACGCGCTGCTCAAGCAGATCGTCGATGAATATCAAGCAGACGATAAACTTCCAACAGAAATGGAACTCTGCGACGAATACGCCGTAAGCAGAACAACCGTCCGACTTGCCATGAGTGAGCTGGAGCGTCGTGGAAGTATCTATCGAATCCAAGGTAAGGGGTCGTTTGTTGCACCGAAACGCGTTAGCGAGCTCAATTCACTTTTAGACTTTGACTTTGCAAACCATTGCGATGGCGTTGATCCAGATGCCATTACCAAACATTTCGGCGGCCTCACATCAGGTCGTCCAATTTCCGTAATGATGCTCCAACAATTTGGATGTCAAAGTCGCGACAAAATTCAGCGTCTTGAATTGACCTACGAACTTGAAGGCAGCTTCATAGGCGCTGATACGTTCTTCATTTCAAAGTCGCGCGTTCCGAATAACCAGTTAGATTTTCAGGCATTTAGCAGAATCATGGACGACTTGTCAAAGTCTATCCAATCTGTTAGGGAAAGCTATAGAGCACGTCAGCTTAGCGATTCCGAAGCCAGTAATTATGGTGTTGCAAAACTTTCTGTCATCGAACTGACTCATTATGCTTACGACTCCGGAGGCAAACTAATCTCAATTGTCTGCCGCACCGTCTTAACTGGGCGAATCCCTTATCAAAACTTTATTTTCAAGTCCTAATGTTCTTTTTCTTTTGTCTCGATCTGTAACACGTAGCCGAGTTTTTAAGTCCTAACCGTTACAGATCGAGACAAACAAGGTAGGCCCCGCCGAATTGTCTCAATCTGTAACATCTGGTTGGTGGTTTCACCCCTACCTGTTACAGGTTGAGACGATTTGATAGTGGAGTCCTTATTTGCGCGTCATATCGCGTAGCGCTGACGCGCTGGTTTCCACAATGACAGGAGGTAAAAGTCCTCCCGCATCACCCGTTGGCAATCCCGTAGCGATAACTAGCAAATAACCTGCGTGTGTTCCTCGATGGCGGCACGATCCTCGGCGGCGATGCCCGGCTCGCACACCACGGCGTCCAAATTGTCCAGGCGGCAGAAGGTGTAGAAGTCGCGCTTGCCGATCTTGCTGGAGTCGGCGATCAGATAGCGCGAGTCGGCCTTGCTAAAGGCGAGCTGCTGGATGCGGCCCTCTTCCATATTGGATGTAGACACGTCGCCGTCCAGAATGCCGTTGGCACCGATAAACGCCGCGTCGATGCCCAGCGCACGCAGGGTATCCTCGGCCGTTGGTCCCACAAAAGCGGCGGTGCGGCGACGGTACATGCCGCCCACCAGGCACAGGTCGCAGTCTTCGCGCGCCTCGAGCAGGTTAAACACCGAAAGCGAATTGGTCACAATGCGCAGGCGAAACGCCGGCAGCATCGAGGCCATCTGCTCAACCGTGGTGCCCGTGCCCAAAAAGATGGTCGAGCCTTCCTCGATAAGCTCCACAGAACGGCGCGCAATCTGCAACTTTTCCTCGGCATGCTTCGTGCGCTTTTCGCTGTGCGAATACTCATGGCGCAGCATAGCGTGTGGACGGCCCTGCGCACTGCGGGCTCCGCCGTGCACGCGCTCGATCTCGCCCAGGCTCGCAAGCTCCTCAAGGTCACGGCGGATCGTCATATCCGAGACACCTAACGCATCCGAAATCTCCTTGACCGAGACCGTTCCCTGTTCCTCGAGCAGCTGCCGAACCTTATCCTGTCGCTCCGCTTTAATCACGATGAGTCCTCGCTGTTCCACGCTCACGTCAATTCAAACAATAACGAACAAATTGTATCAGACTCGCGCGCGTCAGAAATGAACGCCCGCACAGCTCCAATCATCACTTTTTTGAGAAAAATACCCCCTGCTTTAGTGGGGTGTAGTGATAATCTTGCCTGTTCGCGCTACAGTTTGTCGGAAATACCTCGATGTTAGGAACCAAATGATCACTTCCGAGCTTTTCGGCACCGCGCCGTGCGGTACCCCCGTTCATCGTTACACCCTCAACGGGCCCGAGATCTGCGTTCGCATTATGGACTATGGCGCCACCGTGTTGGGCATCGACGTGCCCGACATCCCCGGCAACGTGCGCGATGTGGTGCTGGGCTTCGATAAGCTCGAGGATTACTTTGACAACCCCGCCTGCTTTGGCGCGACCATCGGCCCCGTGGCAAACCGCACCGCGGGCGCCACGATCACCATCGACGGCACGGACTGGCATATGCCCGCCAACGAGGGCGCCAACAACCTGCACAGCGATCTTGAACATGGTCTGCACAAGCGCGTATGGGACGTTGAGCTCGACGAGGTCCACAATGCCGTGCGCATGACCACCTCGCTTGAGAACGGTGAGCTGGGCCTTCCCGGCAACCGCACCTTTACGGCCGTGTTTACCGTTACACGCACCGGCGTCTTTCGCATCGAGTATGGCTGCGAGAGCGACCGCGCCACCTACGTGTCCATGACCAACCACACGTACTTTAACCTTGCCGGCCATAACGCCGGCATGGACTGCGAGCACTTCTTTGTTGCCAACGCTGCCCACTACCTGCCCATTGATGACCAGAACATTCCAACCGGCGAGATCGCTCCGGTCGAAGGCACGCCGTTTGACTTTCGCGAGCTTCGTCCCGTCGCTCCTGGCATGGAGGCCGACGACCCGCAGATTAAGCAGGCCCGTGGCTACGATCACTGCCTGTGCATCGATGGCTATCAGTACGGGCGCAACCTGCGTCGCGCCCTGCATGTTGAGGAGATGTGGACCGGCCGTGAGCTGGACTACTACACCACCGCCCCGGGCGTGCAGCTCTACACCGGCAACTGGCTGGGCGACGAGCACGCCAAGGACGATGCCAACTATGGCTGGGGCGCCGGCTTTGCCCTCGAGGCCGAGATGTACCCCGACACGCCGCACCAGCCGCTGTTCCCGCAGGGCATTGTGGGCCCGGGTCACCCCTATAGCAATGTGATCGAATACCACTTTATGAGGCACTAAGCCCATAACGCAATATATCGCACAGCAGCGCCCGCCGGTACCACAGCCGACGGGCGCTGTTTCATGAATAAATCCTTCTTTTCGATGCCACCGAATTGGTGACATAACAAAACTATGCCGAATTACTACGATGAACCCACAATGTCCGACCACACGCTGGTTTAAAAAAATTAGCAACTCGTCTACCTGCAGTTTTATTCTCTGCAAATTTGGCATGCTCGGCGATAAGCAATTCATCGTAGTAAACCGGCATAGTTTTGGCGGACAGCGCCACACAGACCCCCTACGACGGCAAAATGATCCGTTTCCCTCCGTCCCCAAGGGATCAGTTGAACAGATTGCCGATGGGGTCGGGGGCGGAACTGGGGAGATAGCGGATTTCCAGCTCTATGCCGAGCTCTTGCAGCTCTTTGAAGGCGGCGATGTCCGTATCGTCTACGGCAACGGCAGGCGTAACGGGACGTTTGCCCTCCCCTGCCTGCATATGGCCGATGCTGATCTTGTTGATCGGCACGCCACCCTTAACCAGCGCGAGCGCATCGGCGGGTGAGGCCACCATGATCAGAATCAACTGGCGCGGCGTTGCGGTATGAACGATGTCGACGGTCCTTTGCACCGAGAAAAACCGCGTCCAGACACCCTCGGGTGTCGCCACCCTCATAGGGGCCCATATGCGAGCGTCCGCCGCGATCTCATCGTTGACGATTAGGACAAGGTTGGAACCTACGGCTTCGTTCCACAGCGCAACGTCTTGCCCGTAAATGAAACGGTCATCGATACGTGTAAGAAGGATCTTGGGTTGAGCCATGGCAGTCCCATTCTGTCTGAGACCCATACGAACGGGACGTCGGCCACCAACTCAACAGCAGGTCAAGCGCCAGATGGACGCCGCAGACATCACACCTCTAATATTAGTGCATTTAAAGTGAGAAAAGCCGTCAGAACCCTTGCGCGGATTTGCGATGTCCCGTATCATAGACAGCCGTTGACGCCTCTGTTGCGTCATCACATGGCCGCCAGCGTAGCTCAGTTGGTAGAGCACCGCTCTCGTAAAGCGGGGGTCACCGGTTCGAGCCCGGTCGCTGGCTCCATTGCATTAGTGCAGCTCAGAAGCATAGTTGCTTCTGAGCTTTTTTGTTTTCGCGTCTCTTTCCTCCTTCTCCGAGGAGTGAAAAAGGGGTGAAAATCTTTTTTAACCGTTTTCCATAAATAGCTAGC
>CALKBB010000058.1 GCA_937989795.1 uncultured Collinsella sp.
CTCTGACGGCTCTCCGATTCACTCCGGTGACGTTATGGGTATCATTGCCGGCTCCATCGACGTGGTCGGCTCCGATGTGAAGCAGGTCACGCTCGATTGCATCAACCGCATGCAGGAGGAAGAGGAGGGTGACGCGCTGACGATTCTGGCCGGCGAGGAGCTGTCCGATGAAGCCTTCCAGGAGATCGTCGACGCCATTGAGGAGGCTCAGCCCGATTTGGAGATCGACGCCCATCGTGGCGAGCAGCCGCTCTATCCCGTGATCTTCTCGATCGAGTAGGCATCTGCCCATGTCCGAGCTTTGCTCCGTGCCGCGCGTCTCGGAGCGCTTTGCCCAGAGCAATGCGCTCGACGAGGATATCGCGCGACTCAAATATGTTTCGGGTAAACGTGAGGAGGCCCTTCGCCGTCTGGGAATTCGGACGGTGGGGGACCTCCTTCTCCATATACCTCATCGATACCTCGACTTTACGCGCTCCTGGTCCATCGAGATGGCTCCCATCGGTACCGTGTGCACGATCGTCGCCACGGTCGATCGCATTGTTCAAAAGCAGCCTCGTCCGCGTATGCAGGTGACCGAGGTCTCGCTGGTGGACGAGACGGGGGTGCTGCAAGTCGCCTTTTTCCGTCAGCCCTGGATTGCCCAGCAGCTTAAGCAGGGCGACCGCCTGGCCGTGATGGGTAAGGTCGAGTTTGCCTACGGTTTTAAGCAGATGGCCTCGCCCCACTTTGAAAAGCTCGAGGACGGGCGCGCCGCAGGCACCATTCTGCCGGTCCATTACGTGAGCGATGGCGTGAGCCAGGCGTGGATGCGCCGCATCGTAAGCGGCGCGCTCGAGGTCGTCAGCAATCCCTTCGATCCGATTCCCGCACGCTTACGCGTCAAGCGCCGCCTGATGAGCAATGCCCGTGCGCTTCGATCGATCCATTTTCCCTCGAGCATGGCTGAGCGCGATATCGCGCGCGCACGGCTTGCCTACGAGGAGTGCCTCTACCTGCAGCTGGCGTTGCGTCTGCGCAACGACGGCGGCCTGGTCGATGTGGTGCCCTATGCCCACACCGCGGGCGAGCACCTGGCCGCGCTCAAGCAAGCCCTGCCGTTTTCGCTGAGCGACGAGCAGGAGGCCGCGTTCAAAGACATCCTGCACGACATGTGCGATGGCGGGCGCGTGATGAACCGCCTGCTGCTGGGCGACGTCGGTACCGGCAAGACGGCCGTCGCCGCCTGCGCGCTGGCTGTCGCGGCCGATTCGGGTACCCAGTCCTGCGTTATGGCGCCTACGGGCGTGCTGGCGCGCCAATATGCCGATAAGACCGGCCCCTTGCTCTCCCAGGCTGGTATGTCCTGGGCGCTCCTGACGGGTGCCACGCCGGCGGCCGAGCGCGAGCAGATCCATGCGCAGTTGGAATCGGGCGAGCTTGACGTCCTCTTTGGCACTCACGCGGTCCTTTCGGATGACGTTGCGTTTAAGCATCTTTCGCTTGTCGTCATCGACGAACAGCACCGCTTTGGTGTGGGCCAGCGCAATGCTCTGCGTGCCAAGGGCCCGGGTGCCGACCTTCTCGTTATGACGGCCACGCCGATCCCGCGTACGTTGGCGCTCTCGGTCTACGGCGACCTGGACACGAGCATCATCCGCCATCGACCTGTTCCGGGGGCGGGCGTTACGACGCGCGTGCTCACCGAGTCGAGCCGCGACCTCGCCTACGGTGCCATCCGCGAGGCGTATGAAAAGGGCCAGCAGGCTTACGTGATCTGCCCGCTTGTGGAGCCGAGTGACTCGGCCGATGAGCTGGAAGACGTACCCGGTATCGCCCGCGACGACGAGGGCCGCGTGACCGTGCCTGTACCGCTGCACGATACGGCAACCGAGCTCGACCGACTGCGTCTTGCGTTGCCGGGGCTTACCGTCGAGCGCCTTCATGGCCGTATGCCGGCGGGGGAGAAGGATCGGGTCATCGATGCCTTCAAGCGTGGCGAGATTGACGTGCTCGTCTCCACCACCGTCATCGAGGTGGGCGTCGACGTGCCCAACGCCACCGTCATGGTCATCGAGAACGGCGAGCGCTTTGGATTGGCGGCCCTGCACCAACTGCGCGGTCGCGTGGGCCGTGGCAGCGTGTCGGGCACCTGCCTGGTCATGACGCACTCCAAGGGCAATGGCGGCGCATCGGCGGCGCAAGACCGTCTCCAGTCGCTCGAAAAGACCTCGGACGGCTTTACACTCGCCCAGATGGACCTGCGCCTGCGCCACGAGGGCGAAATCCTGGGCTACCGTCAGCACGGCGGCGTGACCTTGCGCTTTGTGGACCTGGACGCCGACGAGGATCTTATCGAATGGGCCCATTTGGACGCGGTCGAGCTCTTGCGGTATGCTTGCAACCTTGACTCCGTGGCGACGCGCCCCTTGCGCGACGCGGTCGCCACACGCTATCGACATATCTTTAAGGAGGTCAGCGGAGGATGAGAATCATCGGCGGTGAATGGCGCGGCCGCAAGATCGAAGAGCCGCGTGGGCGCGATGTCACCCGTCCCACGACCGATCGCGTGCGCGAGGCATGTGCTTCCATGGTCATGTCGGCGTTCGACTTCGATTTGGACGAGGTCCGCGTGCTGGATGCCTTTGGCGGCTCCGGCGCCCTGGGAATCGAGATGCTCTCGCGTGGCGCCCGCTCGCTCACCACGTTCGAGATCGATCGCAATGCCGCTCGTCTGATCACCAAGAATATCGAGTCGCTGTGCCGCGACCGCTCGCGCTGGCGCGTCGTTACCGGCGATGTGCTGGCGAGCGCTTCGCGCGGCCGCGTGCCAGGTGGTCCTTTTGATCTGGTCCTGCTCGATCCACCGTATGCCTTTGGCGCCGAGCCGGTCGAGGAGCTGCTGCAAAATTTTTCCCAGCAGGGACTGCTGACGCCCGGGGCCTTTGCCCTGTTTGAGCATGCCGCAACCGATGCGGGCGCTCATCCAGCTGGTTTTGAGACTGTACGAGAGAAGCGCTACGGCATTACCTCGGTTGACTTGCTGCACTGGGTGACCGAGGACGAGAGCGACCATGCTGACGAGAACGAAAATGACGAGGATGCGCCTTCGGAGGACACCCATGAATGACACCATCAACCGCGTGATCGTCCCGGGCACCTTCGATCCCATCACCTTTGGCCATATTGACGTGATCCGCCGAGCCCGCCGCATCTTTCCCAGCGTGATCGTCGCCGTGGCCGAATCGCAGGGTAAAAATGGCGTGGGCACCACCTTTATGCTCGACGAGCGCGTGGCGCTGGCCCGCGAGGCCCTCGACGATTTGGACGGCGTCGAGGTGCTGCCCTTCACCGGCCTGCTGGTCGACTTTGCACGTGAGCAGGGGGCAGGTGCCGTCGTTAAGGGTCTGCGCGCCATGACCGACTTTGAATACGAGCTGCAGCAGGCCGACCTCAACTATCGCCTGGATTGCGAGCTGGAGTCCATCTTTGTCATGAGTGCTCCGCAGTACGGGTACATCTCGAGCTCGGTGGTGCGCCAGATCGCTTCGCTTGGCAGCGATGTATCGACGTTTGTCCCGCCCAACGTGGTCGCAGCGCTCAAACATCGCTTTTCGTGACGTTTTTTATTGCCTGGTGGCATGTGGTAAACTAACACGATGATATGTTACCTATGAAAGGAGACCGGATGCCGGGCGAGAATTTTCCTGGCGACAGGATCGTGAGTCTTGTCGACGAGCTCGAGGGGCTCATCGAAGAGGCTAAGACGCCGTTCGGCAAGAACGCCCAGATGAAGGTTATCGACGCCGACGTCTTCTTTAACATCCTCGATGAGATCCGCATGAGCTATCCCGAGGAGTGGCAGAAGTCCCGCCGTATCCTCAAAGAGCGCGAGGAGCTTATGGCCTCCGCCGCCGCTCAGGCCGATTCCATCATCGCCGACGCTCAGCAGCAGGCCCTCACCATTGCCGGTGAGCAGGAGATCGTCCGCCTTGCGCAGCAGCAGGCCGACGACATCCGCGATCGTGCCCAGCAGTACGAGCGCGAGACGCGTTATGCCGCCGAGGATTACGCCGAGCAGGTCTTTACGCACCTCGAGGAGAACCTTAAGAGTCTGACCGGCACCGTCACTCGTTGCCGTCAGCAGCTCAACGAGGGTGCCGCCCAACAGAATGGTCAGTGGTAATGGCTGAGTTCCCGAGCGTTACCGTCGATCTTTCCGAGCAGCTCGAGTTTCCTGGAGATTCGTATCCGCTGACCGGTAAGGTCGATGTCGCCACCTACACGGTGGGCGAGAAGGAGTACCAGCTGCAGGACGGCATTTCCTACGACGTGGTCTTTACCAACGCCGGTACCGGTGTTCTGCTTTCGGGCATGGTCCGCGCTCACGCCACCGGCGAGTGCGATCGCTGCCTGGAGCCCGCATCGTTTGATATCGCAGGCGAGATCGAGGAGTTCTACCTCTTTAACGAGCCCGAGGACCCCGAGGCCTACGAAGACGGCTACGAGTTGCTGGGCGAGGATCGCATTGTCGATCTGGGAGAGCCCATCAACGACGCGGTCGTCATGGACACGCCGTTCGTTGTCCTGTGCAAGCCCGATTGCCGCGGCCTTTGCCCCACCTGCGGCATCAATCTCAACGTCGAGCAATGCGATTGCGCCGCCAAGGCGGAGGCCGAATGGGCCGCTGCCACGGAAAATCCATTTGCAGCATTGAAGAATCTCAAGCTTGACGAGTAAAACTGTGGTAGTATCGCTACTTGCGCGTAATCGCCACACTGGATAGTTCATAAGGAAGGTCACTATGCCCGTACCTAAACAAAAGCAGGGTCGTATCCGCACCCATACCCGTCGTTCCGCCAACATGAAGATCTCGGCTGCGGCTCAGTCCACGTGCCCCCGTTGCGGCGCTGTCAAGCTTCCGCACCACGTGTGCCCCAGCTGCGGTTTCTACAAGGACCGCGAGGTTATCGTTACCGAGTAACGGTATACTCTGGATGCGATGCCGTTCCAAATGGAACCACAATGGCCGGCTCAATGAGTCGGCCATTTTTGTATAAGGAGCATGTATATGAGTAACGTTCGCGTTTGTGTAGACGTTGTGGGCGGAGACGAGAGGCCCCAGGTTGTCCTCGACGGTATCGAGGCTGCGCTCGAGGCAGATTCCGAGATCGAGATTTTGGCCGTCGGTCCCGCCGAAATCGTCAACCCCTTTGCCGCAGCGCATGCCCGCGTGGAGGCTCTGGAGGCCCCCGATGTCATCAGCATGGAGGACGATCCCATCCGCGCCGTGATGACTAAGCGCAAGTCCTCGATCGTGCTTGCATGCCGTGCCATTAAGAAGGGCAATGCGGACGCGTTTTTCTCGGCCGGCTCGACCGGTGCCATGACCGCTGCCGCCACGGCCTACGTTACGCCGTTTAGGTATTTGGCAGAGGGTAAGAAGCAGCCGGTCCGTCCGTGCCTGACCAACGCACTGCCCAATCGCGCCGGCGGCCTGACGGTGCTGTGCGATATGGGCGCCAATCCCGATGTCACGGTGGACGACATGGTGCGTTTCGCCCAGATGGGCTCTGCCTATGCTCGGGTGGTTTTGGGCATTGAGCATCCCCGCGTGGGCCTGCTTGCCAACGGCACCGAGGACGAGAAGGGCTCCAACTTTACCAAGTCGTGCTTCCCGGCCATGAAGACCGCGGTTCCCGGCTTTGTGGGCAACTGTGAGGGTACCGACCTTACGTCGGGCAATTTTGACGTCGTGGTCGCCGATGGCATGTCGGGCAACATCGCGCTCAAGGCCACCGAGGGCGCTGCCAAGTTTTTGCTGCAGGAGCTCAAGGGTGCCTTTATGTCCTCGCTCGGCACCAAGATCGCCGCGCTGCTCATCAAAAAGCAGATGCGCGAGATTAAGGCCAAGCTTTCGGGCGACGCCAAGGGCGGCGCGATCCTGCTGGGCCTGCGCGGTGTCGTGTTGATCGGCCACGGCGCCACGTCGGTCGAGGCCGTCAAGAACGGTACGCTTGCCGCGGCCCAGGCCGTACGTGCCGGGCTTGTCCAGGACGTTGCCAATTCCATGGACGGTATCGTTTTGTAAGAGCCCCGTTACGTGGCTCAACCTGTACCGTGTGGGGTAGAATCGGAGCCGTATTGCAACGCGGCTCCGATTGCCGTGTTGTGTTGTGTTCCATGACATACGAGAGGAAGCGCTATGGACCGCTCCGAAATCTTCGACAAGATCGCCGAGGTCGCTGCTGACGTTCTGGGCGTCGATGTTGCCGAAATTAGCGATGAGACCACCTTTGACGACCTCGATGCCAACTCGCTCGAGCGCCTGCAGCTGGTTACGGCTATCGAGGACGAGTTCAATCTCGAGATCGATGACGAGACCCTGCTGTCGCTCAACTCTGTCGCCGACGCCGTCGACGCGATCGAAAACGCCAAGGAGGCCTAAGTCTTGGCTTTGTCTGAACGACTCACGCGTGCCCAGGAGATCCTGGGC
>CALKBB010000059.1 GCA_937989795.1 uncultured Collinsella sp.
GGCCGCACGGCGGCATGTGAAGTCGCCTGCTCGGACAGTCCTGACTCGCACGGAGAGCACATTAAGTGCTCTCTGGCTCGTGCGGAACTCGCGATCGACTTCGCATGACGCCGTGTGGCCGGGGCGAACGCGAGTCCCGAGGTTTTCAAAAAAGCGGTCGGCGCGCAGTGCGCCGACCGCCGATATATGGGGTCTGATATTTTCTACCAGCTAGGGCCTCTTACTCGTCTAGGAGATCCTCTGGCATGTCGTTGCCGTCGCCTAGGTCGACTGGGGTATTTTCGGCATCGACCGTTGCCTCGGCCTCGGCGCCTTCGCCTTCGGGCTTTTCCTTAGCTGCCGTCATGCGGGCGACAGCGCACACACGGTCGTTGGCGTCGACGGTCATCATCTTGACGCCCTGGGTGGCTCGGCCGGTCTGGCTGATCTCATCGGTCTTGACGCGAATGACCGTCGCGCCTTCCGTCACGATGAACAGCTCGTGCTGCGGGCCCACCGTCTTCATGGCCGCGAGGTTGCCCTTGCGCTCGGTCATTTGGATGGTGTAGACGCCCTGACCGCCGCGGTTCTGCTCCGGGTAATCCGCGACCGGCGTGCGCTTGCCGTAGCCGCGCTCGGTGATGACAAATAGGTCACCGTCGCCGTTGGTAACCTCCATACCCAAAACGCCCACGCCGTCTTTCATGCTAATACCGCGAACGCCGCTGGTGTCGCGTCCCGTGGCGCGAACCTGGTCCTCGGGGAACATAATCGCCTTGCCCGCAGTGGTGGCCAGGATGATCTTGTCGCCCTCGCGCACACGGCGCACGGCGAGCAGCGCGTCGTCGTCCCTCAGGTTGATGGCGATCAGACCATCACGGCGGCTACGGTCGTAGGCGCTCATCACGGTCTTCTTGACCATGCCGCTCTTGGTGGCAAACATCAGGTACTCGTCGGCGGGGAACTCGCGGCAGCTGATGACGCTCGCGATCTTCTCGCCTTCCTCAAAGGGCAGCAGGTTGACGATCGCCGTGCCGCGCGCCTGGCGCGTACCGACCGGCAGCTCGTGCACCTTCAGGCGGTAGACCTTGCCCTTGCTCGAGAAGAACAGCACGTACTCGTGCGTGGATGCGATAAACATCTCGTCGATGACGTCGTCCTCTTTAAGGTTGACGCCCGACACGCCCTTGCCGCCGCGCTTCTGGGCGCGGTAGGCAGCCACCGGGATACGCCTCACGTAGCCGGTATGGGTAATGGTCACAACCATATCCTCGTCGGCGATGAGGTCCTCGACATCCAGGTCCTTCTCGACATGGCTGATCTCGGTGCGGCGTTTGTCGCCGAACTTCTTCGAGATCTCGCGCATCTCCTCCTTGATGACGCCCAGGATCTTCTCCTCATGCGCCAGCAGGTCCTCGTAGTAGGCGATGGCGCGGCGCAGGCCGTCCAACTCTTCCTGGATCTTGTCGCGCTCCAGGCCGGTCAGGCGACGCAGCTTCATCTCGAGGATGGCCGTGGTTTGCTCGGGCGTAAAGCCAAAGCGCTCAATCAGGCGGCTGCTGGCCTCGGAGTCGGTCTGCGAGGAGCGGATAATGCTGATAACCTCGTCGATATGGTCGAGAGCCATCAAGTAGCCCTCGAGGATATGGGCGCGCGCCTGGGCCTTCTTGAGGTCAAAGCGGGTGCGGCGGGTGACGACGTCGACCTGGTGGTCGATGTAGTGTTGCAGCATCTCGCGCAGGCTCAGACATTTGGGAACGCCGTTGACGAGCGCCAGGTTGTTGGCGCCAAAGGTCGTCTGCAGCGAGGTGTACTTATACAGGTTGTTGAGCACGACCTGCGGAATGACGCCCTTCTTGAGCTCGATGACCAGACGGATGCCCTTCTGGTTGGACTCGTCGCGCATGTCCGAGATGCCCTCGATGCGCTTGTCGTTTACGAGCTGGGCGATCTTCTCCTGCAGGGTGCCCTTGTTGACCATGTAGGGGATCTCGGTAAAGACCAGGCGGCTGCGACCGGTCTTGGTGGATTCCACGTGGGCCTTGGCGCGGACGGTGATGGAGCCGCGGCCGGTCTCGTAGCTCTGCTTAATGCCGGCGCTGCCCATGATGATGGCACCGGTGGGGAAGTCCGGACCGGGCATGATCTGCATAAGCTCGTCGACGGTGGCATCGGGATTGTCGATCAGGTAGCAGGTAGCCTCGATCGCCTCGGTGAGGTTGTGCGGGGCGATATTGGTGGCCATGCCGACGGCGATGCCCTGGCTACCGTTGACCAGCAGGTTGGGGAAGCGCGCAGGCAGTGCCACGGGCTCGGCGAGCGACTCGTCGTAGTTGGGCTGCCAGTCGACGGTATCCTTTTGCAGGTCGCGCAGCAGCTCCATGGCGGGCTTTGCCAGGCGGCTCTCGGTATAACGCATGGCCGCCGCGCCGTCACCATCGATGTTGCCGAAGTTGCCGTGGCCATCGATGAGCGGCGTGCGCATGGAGAACCACTGCGCCAGACGAACCATGGCCTCGTAGACCGCGGAGTCACCGTGCGGATGGTACTTGCCGATAACTTCGCCGACCGTCCAGGCCGACTTCTTATGCGGGCGGTTGGGGTAGATGCCGCTCTCGTTCATGGCGTACAGAATGCGGCGGTGCACCGGCTTTAGGCCGTCGCGCACGTCCGGCAGTGCGCGCGCCGTGATGACCGACATCGAGTACTCGATGAACGACTGCTTCATCTCGCGGCCGAACTCCGAAATCTGGAGCTGACCGCCGTTGATGTCCTCGCCGGCCGAGGCGCCGCGATCGACCGCGCCGAAGCTCTCCTCGAGCTCGGCGTCGTCGTCCTCTTCCTCATCATCATCGGCGTCGGGGTTATAGGAATCCGGAGCGCCGTCCTCGCCCTGCTCGGCGCGGGCGAGCAGGCGCTTCAGATCATCGGGCATGCCGGCGTCGCCGGCCTCGTCCATACCCTCGTTGTTGTTGATATCGTCTGCCACGTTACCTCCTCATGGTTTGCGTGGTCCATTAGTTCCCCACCACGGAGACGGATTACCGGGAACACCGGATAACCCTCCTAGGTTTTCCAGGTGCCCCAGGTTGCCCTGAAGGATGAGGGCGCACGCCTTGCGTGCGGCGCTCGAAATCCTGAAGGGCAAGATGGGGTGCCTGGGAAAGCTAGGCGTCTAAGAATCGTGCGTCATGTGCGTGCTTCTCGATGTACTCACGGCGATAGCCGACCTCGGAACCCATCAGTTCGCGCACGGCGCGGTCCGCCACCACGGCGTCCTCGATCGACACGCGCTGCAAAATACGGGTCTTGGGGTCCATCGTCGTCGAGGCAAGCTGCTTGGGGTCCATCTCGCCCAAGCCCTTGTAGCGCTGGACGGTATAGCCTTTGCGCTTCTTGGTAATCTTGCCGTCCTTGGCCTTGCCGTCCTCGTCGTTGTCGTCGGGGTTCAGGCCCAGGCTCTGAATGGTGTCGCGCAGAATCTCGTCTTCGGGCTGGCGGCCGTTGGGATACACGTAATGGATCTTGTTGCGCACCTTAATGCCAAAGATGGGCGGGCAGGCGACATAGACATAGCCGGCATCGATCAGCGGGCGCATGTACTTGTAGAAGAACGTCAGCAGCAGGATGCGGATATGCGCACCGTCAACGTCTGCATCGGTCATGATGATGATCTTGTGGTAGCGCGCCTTGGTGATATCGAAGTCGCCGCCGTCGCCGGCACTCGTCGTGACGCCGCAGCCGATCGCGGTGATGAGCGACTGGATGGTGTCGCTCGAGAACGCGCGGTGGTCACCCACGCGCTCAACGTTCAAAATCTTGCCGCGCAGGGGCAGAATCGCCTGGATGTCTCGGCGACGGCCGTCCTTGGCCGAACCGCCTGCCGAGTCACCCTCTACGATAAAGAGCTCGGTCAGCTCGGCATCGCGCACCGAGCAGTCGGCGAGCTTGCCGGGCAGCGAAGCCGTCTCGAGCAGACTCTTGCGACGGGTCGCCTCGCGCGCCTTGCGGGCAGCGTTGCGGGCCTTGCAGGCCTGCTGGGCCTTCTTGACGATCTCGCGGGCGGGCTTGGGGTGCTCCTCCAGATAATCGGTCAGTCCATCGGTCACGATCTTGAGCGTGAGCGCGCGCATGTAGGAACTGCCGAGCTTGGCCTTGGTCTGTCCCTCAAACTGCGGGTCGGGTAGCTTGACCGAGATGACGGCCGAAAGCCCCTCGCGCACGTCGTCGCCGCTCAGGTTGGCTTCCTTCTCCTTGAGTAGGTTCTGCTTGCGGGCGTAATCGTTGATCACACGGGTGAGAGCGGTGCGGAAACCCTCGAGATGCATGCCGCCCTCGGGGGTGTAGATGTCGTTGGCAAACGACATGACGTTCTCGCCGTAGCCGGCATTCCACTGCAGGGATACCTCGACCTCGCCCATCTTGGTCACGGGCGCATCCGGATCCGATTTGCCCTCGATATAGATGGGCTCCTTAAAGGCCTCGGGGACGTCCTTGCCCTCGTTAAGGAACTTGACGAAGTCGATGATGCCGCCCTCGTAGCAGAACTCCTCCACGTGGGGAGTCGCCTCGCGCTCGTCGGTCAGCACGATCTTTAGATTCTTATTGAGGAACGCCGTCTCTTGCAGACGGTTGTGCAGCGTATCGAAATCGTAGACACAGGTCTCGAAGATCTCGTCGTCGGGCCAGAAGCTGACGGTGGTACCCGTCGAATCCGAGGTGCCCACGACCTCCATCTTCTTGACGGTCTTGCCGCGCGAGAACTCCATCTCGTAGGTGTTGCCGTCGCGACGAACCTGAACGACCACGCGCTTGGACAGTGCGTTGACGACGGAGATGCCAACGCCGTGCAGGCCGCCCGAGACCTTATAGGCCGAATTATCGAACTTACCGCCGGCGTGCAAAATCGTCATGACGACCTCGAGCGTCGGGATCTTTTTAACAGGGTGCTCGTCGACGGGGATACCGCGCCCGTTGTCGACGACCGTGATGGAGTTGTCGGCGTGGACCGTCACCTGGATCTCGGTGCAGAAACCGGCCATGGCCTCGTCGACGGAGTTGTCAACGATCTCCCACACCAGGTGATGCAGACCGCTGGCGCTCGTCGAGCCGATGTACATGCCCGGGCGCTTACGAACGGCCTCGAGACCTTCGAGAATCTTAATCTCGCCGCCATCGTAATCGTTTTCGTTTGCCACACGTCCTCCTTCAGTCAAGAAAATGTGTACAGCCTTACTAGTTTATCGTAAAAAAATACCCTCGGGAACGAGGGTATTTGGCTCTACAAGGCCACCAGATGCGATTTAAGGCTCTTTTTTGCTTTGCACGCCCTTGGCCCACTCGGCACTGGCT
>CALKBB010000060.1 GCA_937989795.1 uncultured Collinsella sp.
GGATTGAGAAGGCCGGCTGTACGTGTGTCGAGGCGCCTGCCGATGAAGACACGTTCCAGCTGAGCGTTGACAACGTGCGCAAGGCGATCAGCGATAAGACGGCGGCTGTCATTATCGATTCACCCAACAACCCGACCGGTGCCGTGTATACACGCGACACGCTGACGCGACTGGCCAGTGTGTTGCGCGAGGTCAACGCCAAACGCGATCCCGAGAATCCGATTATGCTCATCTCGGATGAGCCGTACCGCGAGATCGTGTACGGTGCCGAGGTGCCCTGGGTGCCCTCGATCTACGAGAACACCGTGGTGTGCTACTCGTATTCTAAGTCGCTGTCGCTGCCGGGTGAGCGCGTGGGTTGGATCTTGGTTCCCAACACTAATCCGCATGCTGCGCGTCTGATGCCGGCTGTTGCGGGTGCTGCCCGTACGCTAGGCTTTGTATGCGCACCGGCGCTCTTCCAGCGCGTGATTATCGATTGCATCGATGAACCGAGCGATATCGATGCCTATGCTCGCAATCGCACGGCGCTCACCGACGCATTGGCGGAGTACGGCTACACCTACGTTGAGCCGGACGGTGCTTTCTACCTGTGGGTGAAGGCGCTCGAGCCCGATGCGAATGCGTTTTGCGAGCGCGCAAAGAAGTATGAGTTGCTTGCGGTTCCCTCGGACAGCTTTGGTATGCCGGGTTGGTTCCGCCTGGGTTATTGCGTGAGTTACGAAACGATTGTCAATTCGCTACCCGCTTGGAAACGGTTGGCGGACGAGTATCGTTAAAAGTAAAGCGCTCTGCCTGCAATGTTTTACGTGAAACGGGGTTTGGTGTTAAGCCAGACCCCGTTGTCATGGACGTTGTGTCTTTGGGATGGAGTGGTTTTACGACTATCGAAGGCTGTGCGTACAATGAATATAAGCGACGGCCATGCCAGATAAGGAGACCCGATGCCCTACCTGCTTTCTTGTGACATTCATACCCATACGATGTTCTCTGCGCATGCATATTCGACCATTGAGGAGAATGTGTACTGGGCGGCAGAGCGTGGCCTGCAGGTGCTTGGATCCGCCGACCATCTGAGCTCTATGGTTACGGCTTGCCCCAATGACCTGCGCAGTTACCAGTTCTTTATCAACCAGGACATCTGGCCGCGCATTTGGAGCGGCGTGCTGGTGCTGCGTGGTGCCGAGGCCGATATCGTTTCGCTGGACGGAAGCCTGTTTGGCGAGGACACTCCTGTCACGCTCGATATCGCCGGCGATTCATACGGCCGTCAGCATTCGCTGTTCGATTTGGTTACGCGTAATTTGGATTATTTGGTTGCGAGCGTGCATAATCCGCAGATTGCTGAAGGCGCGACGCTGGCCCAGACGACCGAGATGTATATCAATGCCCTGGAGCGCCCCAAGGTGTTCATGCTGGGCCACACGGGGCGTTCGGGCGTGCCGTTCGATATCGACGAGGTGCTGCTGGCGGCTAAGGCCAAGCACAAGATCATCGAGATCAACAACCATAGTCTTGAACACGGTGTCGACACTGAGCATTGGGCCGTATGCCGTAAGATCGCCGAGCGCTGCGCCGAGCTGGGCGTGGGCATTGGCGTGTCGACCGATGCCCATATTGGCATGGCCATTGGCAAGCTCGATCACGCGCGCAAGATGCTCGACGAGATTCACTTCCCGCTGGACCTGATCGTGACGCGCGACCGCGAGACGCTGCTGCGCGAGATGGCGGCAGCCGACGTGTGCGACCTGCGCAAGGGGATGTAGCGGAGTTTATAAACCAAGCGAAGGGGGCGGCCCAGACGGGTCGCCCCCTTTCTTGTGCCGGAGAATTAGCGGCGTTCGAGGACCGCTACGGTTTCGGTATGGTCGGTGTGGGGGAACATGTCGACGGGCGTGATTTTGAGCAGGCGATAGCCTCCGTCGAGGAGCTGGTGCAGGTCGCGCTCTTGGGTCACGGGGTTGCAGCTGATATAGGTGATGCGGCGCGGCTTAAGTGCGCAGGCAGCTTCGAGGAACTCGGGGGTAGAGCCGGCGCGCGGCGGGTCGATGGAAAGGACATCGACCCGCTCATCGTTGTCGGCGGCGTCTAGGATGTAGTCGGTGGCATCGTCGGCCATAAACCAGGCGCTGCGGGTAAGGCCGTTGAGCTCGGCATTGCGGCGCGCGTCGGCAATGCCCGCCGGATTGCGCTCTACGCCGAGCAGCATGATGCCGATGCCCTTTTTCTGGGCATCTTTAGCTGCGCAAAGACCGATGGTGCCGCTGCCGCAGTAGGCATCCATAAGCACATCGCCCTGGTGCAGATCCATGCCGTCGATAGCGAGCTGGTAGAGCAGCTCGGTCTGTTGCGGGTTGGTCTGGTAGAACGCGGTGGGGGAGATATCGAACTCGCAGCCGAGCAGCTGGTCGCGCATACCCTCGGCGCCATATACAATACGGGTTTCCTCGCCGAGGATGGCGTTGCCGGGACGGCCATTGATATTTTGGGCAACGGTGACGATACGCGAATCGAGCGCCGCGACAGCCTCAAAGAACTCCTGCGCATGCGGTAAGTCACGCTGGGCGGTCACGAGGGTGACCATGATCTGGTCGGTGCGCCAGCCGCAGCGAACGACGGCATAGCGAAGCAAGCCCAGATGCTTGTCCTCGTTAAAGGCGGGAATGTGCAAGCGCTCGGCCTCACGCGCGATGCCGTTGAGGATCTGTCGGGCGCCCGGTGCCTCAACGGGGCATTCGGGAACAGCAACGATTCTGTGCGTGCCACGTTCAAAAAAGCCGCATCGAACAGAGCCCTCTTTGCCGGGGGCAAAGGGAGTGGCGGCCTTATGGCGAAAACCGCGCGGCGCAGGATATTTGCCCGGGTCGCCCAGGGTGACTCCCATACCGCGAATGGGGTCGACGCTAATACCCTCGCGCTCGCAAAGAGCAGCAAAAAGCTCCTCCATAGCAGCCTGTTTGGCCGCCAGCTGCTTTTTATAAGGACGATTGAGCGTCGTGCACCCACCGCAGGCTTTCATGATGGAACAGGGAGACTTGGGATCCACAGCCTTACGCGCAGACGAAACCTGATCTTTATGCGAGCGCTTGGAGCGAGTCTGAGATGCCTTGACCTCGCTCCGACGAGAGCCGGGACGCTTGGCCTTAGCCTTGCCCTTGGTCGATTTGCTTTTTGCAGCTTTAGAAGACTTGGATTTCGTAGAAGATTTCTCCTTCTTCGACCCCTCAGCCGCTTCCACCAAAGCACGACGAGCCTTACGCTCCGCACGAGATTCTGCCATCAATAACTCCACTAATTCATGAATTAAAGCTGCAAGTATTGTACCGTGCCAAGCCAGCAGACGATATGCAAGCGGTTTAATCGTGTCAGTGATAAGCCCAACGACGGTTGCCCGCCGCGTGAGGGGTGTGGGGGTTAAGTTTATCGCGAGTTCCGCACGAACAGGAGGCCACTTAATGTGGCCTCCGTCGTGAGCAGGACTGTAAAGCAGGAAACCTAAGCCGGTGTACCCACTCTCCCGGGGCCGAACGCCCTAGTTGTTCAGCATGCGGTCGAAGCTTCCCGAGTCGCCATCCCGATAGTCTGCGGTCATCAGAATCTCCTGCGGAATGCGCCCGCCCTCGCGCAGCACGTTGCGGAACTGCACGCGCGTAACCATGGGCAGATCCTTGATCGTCGCTGCCAGGTTCTGCGGCACACCCTGGTTGGCAGCCGCGGGCTCGCACTCTCCGCCGGCCTTCACGCGACGCTTATGCTCGGCGAGCATGGCGCGGTACATGCCGGCATGCAGGCGAATCTCAACCACATTGGCATTGCGAGCCTGCTCGACGATGCGCGCGCCCTCGCGATCGATATCGCCCACGTAGTAGACGTAGTTAAAGCGATAGCCAATCTCGGCCAGATAATCGTCCAGGGCATGCGAGACGCTCGCCTTGCATCCGCCGCCAAAAATCACGCCGCCCACCTTGATGCCAAAGAGCTTGGCGTGCTTGCGGCCACGCAGCAGCTTGACGATCTCGTCGTAGGTGTCCAGGTTCTCGACCATAATGAACGGCTTGTCGGCTCCCAGCGTAAAGAAGCCCGTAAAGTGCACGGGGCGATTGGGGGCGACCTTGATCGCCTGCATGCTGATGCCCTTTTCGGTCATACGCCTGATCAGGCGCTCACCGTGCTTGCCGTCAAAAGCCTTCTCGTCGTTAAAGATCTGGTAGGCACGCTGGCGGCGCGAGGCAACCGGCGTATCGGCACCTCGGTTCTGCTCGATCCAAGCCTGGATGATTGCGATTTCCTCGGCAATCTTGCGGTTGGACATCTCGTTGTGCTGAGTGCGCTGCGGAGCCTTTTTGCCGTCCTTGCCCTCGACCTTTACGATCTGTGTCTGCTGCTCCTTGATCTTGGAGAGCGCCATAGGCGTGGGGACAACCTTGAGCAGCTGCCTGCCTAAAACGCGGGCAAGGGCAAACGCCGAGACCTCGCCGTGGGCGGCCGACTCGGGCTGCTGGGCAGCAGTATCTACTGCGGCAGACTCCGGCTTCTTCTGAGACTTGCGCTTAGAATCGCCTTGGGAATTGCGCTCGCGCTTCGGCATAGACGCCTGCTTCTGCGGACGATCGGACTTGCTCTCCTTCGCTGACTGGCGCTTAGGCTGCCCCGAAGAAACCTCGGCCTTCGCATCCTCGTTCTGCGGCGTGGTCTTCTCGGTTGCAGTCTCGGCATGGGAACTGCGGCCTCCACGATGGCGACGGCGGCGAGGCTTGCTCGACGCGCTCTGCTCCGTCTGCTCATCAGTAGGCTGCTGGCCCTTGGCCTCGGCATCAACCTCAAGCTGCGGCTCAACAGGCTTTTGCTCGCGAGCCACCGGCTCAACGGCCTTCTCGTCCTGGGTGGTCGAAACCGACTCGCCCTTCTCCTGACGCTTTACGGGATACGCACGTCCCGCAAAACCGCGGCCGGGACGACACGAACCCGGAGCCTTCTTGGCAGACTCCTCAACATCGTCTGCAACCTCAGAAGACTCTTCAACCTCACGCGCGGCATCCTGCGCTGCAGCCTTAAAGTGAGCACCGCGACGACGCTTGGGCTCTTGGGCCTCCACGGGCTTTTGCTCCTTCGTGGGCTTCTGCGACTCGGCAGCAACCTCGGTCTCAACAGCCTCGGCATCCGTCTCGCCCTTTCGAGCAACGGCGCGACGGAAGCGCTCCTGCTGGGCGCGGCGCTGTGCATCGCGCTTGCCGCCCCCGCCAAAACCGCCGCGTCCTGCCTTGGCCGTAAAGGCACGCACGACGTTCTCATCGAGCAACTCATCGGTATCGACATGCTCACGCGGAGCAGCTTCTTCCACAGCAGGCACGTCAGCGGAATCCTCGACGACAAAATCCTCGACGGACTCGGCAGGCTGCTCCTGGGCATCGCGGATCTCGGCATTGATGGTATAGAACGCCGGGCGCCCGTTAATGCCGCTACCCTCGATCTTGGTCACGATATTTGCCGCGATAAGCTCATCGCGCATCGCCTTGGTGTCACATTCCTTATCGACGGAGCGGAAAATTTGCGCCAGCGCGCTCGACTTGATCTTGAGCGCCTTGCGGCAAAGCAGGTCGTAGGCAACCAGCTTGGCACGCTCAGCAGAAAGCGATGTCTGGCTGCTCAGACGCTCAGCCAGGGCATCGACATTATTTTGGTTATCGGAATATACCGTCTTGGCCACGGGGCCCCTTTCATATGCACACATATACGTCTATATGGTACAACGCGCGCCCTTATCCACGCAAAACATCTGCGAGAGCACTCGAGCGTCACCCGCTTTTGCATGAAAAAAGACCGAGCCCGCGAAGTCGCGGACCCGGTCTTTCCGAGTCAAATGGATGGGAGATTCAACCCGTCCGACCGACTAGGCCTTGGCGGCCTCGGCGTCAGCGGGAGCCTCGGCGGCAGCGGCGCGACCGTACTCGGCCTTGCCCATCTCGGACCACTCGGGCTCCTCATCAGGCATGGAGCCAGCCTCCTTGCCGAAGAACTCCTTGAGGCAGTTGACGGCGACGATGAGGCCCAGGACCATCAGCAGGACGGCAAAGACGAGCTGCAGGCCCTTGGTGGCGGCGACGGAAACGGCGGCCGTGGTGGCGGTAGCCGGGATGGTGCCGAAGAAGCCGTAAGCCTGGACGGCGGCCATGCAGCCCATGGCGCTCTGGACCAGCGAGGTGAAGGTGCAGCAGAGCAGGAAGGCGACGGGCACGTAGAGCATCCAGCCCTTGCGGCCGGTGCACTTGCAGAACACGGCGAGGGTGATCATGGTCATGCCGCCGAGCAGCTGGTTGGAAGCACCAAAGAGCGGCCAGATGTTGGCATAGCCACCAAAAGCGAGGGCGAGACCGGGAAGCAGGGTGACGACCGTGGCGAACCAGGGGTTGCCGAGGACCTTCATGTAGCCGGCCTTGGACTCGATGGCCAGGGCGTCGTTGGTCTGGGCAAAGAACTCGGAGAACGAGGTGCGAGCGATGCGGGCAACGGCGTCAAGCGAGGTGAGAGCAAGGGCCGAGACGTTCATGGTCATGAAGACGGTAGCGAGCGTGCCGTCAACACCGAAGGCCTGCATACCGCGGGAGATGCCAGCGGCGAAGATCTGGAACGGGGTGGAAGCGACACCGGCGTTGAGGGCGCCGGTACCGGCGGTGTTCATATCGGAGAACATGATGCCGGCGACGATGATGGCAAGGATGCCGACGAAGGACTCGACGATCATGGCGCCGTAACCGACCTTGACGGCGTCCTGCTCCTTCTCGACCTGCTTGGAAGAGGTGCCGGAAGAAACGAGGCTGTGGAAACCGGAGAGAGCACCGCATGCGACGGAGACGAACAGGACCGGGAACATCATGCCGGAGGCAGTGGAGAAGCCGGTGAAGACCGGAGCGGTGATAGTGGCCTGACCGTTGACGCCCAGGACGACGATGCCGAGGACAGCGCAGACGATCATGACGATCATCATGATGGAAGTGAGGTAGTCACGCGGGGTCTTGAGCATCTGGATGGGCATAGCGCCAGCGAAGACCAGGTAGACCATGACGACGGCGAACCACTGGAACTTATCCAGGTAGACCGGAAACTGCATACCGACGGCGAACATGAGAACCATGAGGACCACGCCGGTGACGAACTCGGCAGCGCCGGTGAGGTTGAACTTCTTCTGGGCCCAACCAAAGGCGATAGCGACGAAGGTGAACAGGATGGAGATGGTACCAGCGCAGCCGGCGGCATAGGACTTGGTGAAGTCGATGGCACCGGTAGCAGCACCAGAAGCGTCAACGGCCGGGGTGAACATGAACGTCTTGCAGACCATGTCGGTAAAGGCGGCGATGACGATGATGCAGAACAGCCAGCAGAACAGCAGGAACAGGCGACGGCCGGTCTTGCCGATATACTTCTCGATGAGCTGAGCGAGTGACTTGCCGTTGTTCTTCATCGAAGCGTACAGGGCACCAAAGTCGTGGACGGCGCCAAAGAAGATGCCGCCGACGAGGACCCAGAGCACGACGGGCAGCCAGCCAAAGGCCATGGCGACGATCGTACCCGTAACAGGACCAGCACCGCAGATCGAGCTGAACTGGTGCGAGAACGCGGTGAAGGCGGAGACGGGCGAGAAGCTCTTGCCGTCCTTCATGCGCTTGGCCGGCGTGAGGGCCTCTTTGTCAACGCCCCACTTGTTGGCCAGCCATCGGCCATAGCCCAGATAGCCGCAGGCGAGCACCGCCGCGGCCACAACCATGAGCAAAACTCCGTTCATTACATTTCCTCCTCTAAAAAGAACTTCCTAGACATAAAAAATGAGGGCCGTCGGTTGCGCTCGACGGCCCTCATCTTCATCAGCCGCCCGTTATCGTACGGGCTAGCTGTATGTGCTAACCCGCATCAGATAATTACTACGCTGATAATGTTTAGCTGATGCGTGAACATGTCTAAGAAATCCTCTTCAATCATGATGCGAACGATCCGTGCGTGTTCACATCCCCCAGTGGTTGAAAAAGGAGTATGAAACTTTAGTTACCTAAAGTCAATGCAAATATGTAATGAATTTTCAACTTTTTTTGAATTTCTCGGTACAAAACGCCATTGACCTCGTACTTTACCCCACGACAGTTTTTGCATGAGAGATGCCCCTGAGAGCCGCGGGAGCCGGGCGGCGCATATGAACTTTCCTGCTCTACAGTCCTGCGCAAGACGGAAAGCACATTAAGTGCTTTCCTTTGCGTG
>CALKBB010000061.1 GCA_937989795.1 uncultured Collinsella sp.
TGGAAATAATGGCGGTACCAAGGCCACCGCGGACGCGGGGCATGTCGGCAACGCCGGTGTACTTACGCAGGCCCGGCTTGGAAATGCGGCGGATGCCGTTGATGACCTTAGCCTTCTTGGGACCATACTTAAGCGTGATGTGCAGAGTCTTCTGGGGAACGGTGTCCTCGACATCGTAGCCCTCGATGTAGCCCTCCTCGTGCAGAACACGAGCGATCTCGACGAGCTTCTTGCTGCTCGGCATGGAGACCGTGGCCTTGTTCACAGAGTTAGCGTTACGGATGCGCGTAAGCATATCTGCGATCGGGTCTGTAAGGTTCATACAGATTCTCCTTCGTTCTTGATGAACACGTGCTCTTGGTTCTTCGCCGCCCTTAACGGCAAAGCCTTTTTAGCGCGTTTTCCCTGTTCCAAACTGATGCTTGAAACGCTGGTAGTGACTTACCAGCTGGCCTTCTTAACGCCGGGAAGCTCGCCCTTGAGTGCAAGCTCGCGGAAGCAGACACGGCACAGGCCGAACTTGCGGTACACAGAGTGCGGACGGCCGCAGCGCTGGCAGCGCGTGTACTCACGAGTAGAGAACTTCTGCTTGCGATTGCACTTGACGATCATCGATGTCTTAGCCACTTATATCCTCCTCACATAGAGTATTGTTCGCCCCAAGCGCCGCCCCCTTGTGGGAACGGCGCTTATAGGGCAGGTGAACCTATTTCTTGAACGGGAAACCGAAGGCGTCCAGAAGGGCCTTGGCCTCCTCATCGGTGTTGGCGGTGGTCACGAAAGTGATGTCCATACCGCGCTGGTGATCGACGGAGTCGAAGTCGATCTCGGGGAAGATGAGCTGCTCGGTGACGCCCATGGAGAAGTTACCACGGCCGTCGAAGCTCTTGGCGGAGATGCCGCGGAAGTCGCGGATACGGGGGATCGCGACGGAGGTCAGACGATCGAAGAACTCCCACATACGGTCGCCACGCAGGGTAACCTTGCAGCCGATCGGCATACCAGCGCGCAGGCGGAAGGTAGCGATGGACTTGCGGGCACGGGTGATCATCGGCTGCTGGCCGGTGATGGCGCGCAGGTCGCGCACGGCACCGTCGATGGCCTTGGAATCGGTAGCGGCCTCGCCGACACCCATGTTCACGACGATCTTCTCAAACTTGGGGATCATCATGACGTTCTCGTACTGGAACTTGTCCTGAAGCTGCTGCTTGACCTCGTTGTTGTACTTGGTCTTCAGACGCGGCACATACTTCTCTTCTGCCATTGTTCACTCCTTCTTGGGGTTTTAAGCACGGGGCGTGGCCACGATGGGTTGTCCTCGTGCCTCCTGGCTGCATCCGCGCCGCTCATGGCATTTCGCGGTTTGGAATCGACGCAGCAGGAGCCGACAAAACAATCGGTACTATACGCGCATCGGGAGCGTATTTCCAGAAAAACCTCGTCTGCCTGCACAACTCCACAACTCCCCCGCACAAATGGGTCCCAAAAAGCAGTTGCGGTGAAATAGGGACTGTTTGGCAACCTAACAGGCTTAAACAATCCGTATTTCACCGCAACTTATTGGTGGGGATGCGATTAGCGCTTGCGGGGGACGAGTTTGGTGCGGCGCAGGTGGATCATCTCGGCGGCGATGGAGATGGCGATCTCCTCGGGGTCCTCGGCCTGAATGGCAACGCCGATCGGCAGGTGCAGCTCGTCGATCCGCTCCTGCGTAAAGCCCTCCTGCTCCAGGCGGGCGCGCACAAAGGCCGTCTTGCGGCGCGAGCCCAAGCAGCCCAGATAGGCGGGCTTGGCGCGCATGGCCTGAATCACCACGTCGATATCGGACTTGTGACCCGCCGTGGCGACGACCACCAGGTCGCGCGGGCCGATGGGACACAGCTCGCTCAGGTTCTTGTAGTCGACCAGACGACGGTCGTAGACGCCGGGCACCCAATCGGGGGTCAGCGTGCCGGGGCGGTCATCGCACGCCACGACGGCAAAGCCCGCCGCCGTGAGCACGCGCGCCGTCGCAGCGCCCACGTGGCCGCAGCCAAAGATATAAGTCAGGCCCTCGGGGCAGAGCGTCTCGATGTGCGCCGGGGGAATCTCGGAGGCCGCGTTGGTGTAGGTGACCTTACTCCCCTCCTCCACCAGCGAAAGCCCGGGACAGCCCGCAATGGTGCGGCGCGATTCCTCGCCATGGTACTCGGCCACATCGCCCTCGAGCGCGCTTACGACAAACGGCTCAAAGTCGATGACGAAGTCGCCGATGCGCCGAAAGGCCAAGACGTCGGCAATTTCCTGGAACAACGGTGCCTGGGTCGCATCCAGATGCAGGTAGCACAGGCAGATGGCTCCGCCGCAGATCATGCCGGTATCGGAGTTCTCGCCGCCCATGGTGTAGCGGACCAGACGCGACTGACCCGCGCTCAGGAGCTCGCGCGCCTCGTCCAGCGCAAAGAGCTCAATCTTGCCGCCGCCGATGGTGCCCGCCTGGCTGCCATCGGCAAAGACGGCCATCCATGCGCCCACACCGCGCGGTGACGACCCTGCCGTGCCGGCAACTACCACCAACTCGCACGTCTTACCGGCCTTCAGAGCGCCAAGCGCAGCATTCACCACATCGAGCTTTTCCATTGCAATTTCCTATCCCTGGAATACACCGGTGAGCATAGCGAGTGCCTCGAGCACGCCGCCGCCGACCGACGTCGCCTTGTCCGAAATGTAGTTGATATAGCTGGCATCGCCGCGCGGATCGACATCGGCGCATTTAAAGCCCTCAGTCACCTGCACGCCGTTCGCCAAAAGCCCGCGCAGACAGCCATCGATCTGCGTGCACATGGGCGTATCGCCCGCATAGCCAATCACGTCTCCGGCGCTCACGATGTCGCCGATTGCGTGGTCGGACCGAAACACGCCGGCGGCGGGGCTGTGGATAACGCGCTCCTTGCCATAGCCAGCGATAATGCCCGGCACGCCCGTGTTGGGCTGGGGCGAACCTTGGGTAATGACACGGCCGAGAAAATGCCCGCGCATGGTCTCGACCACGGCATCGCAGTCAACCGGCGCGGTAAAGCCCGGCCCCACGGCGATGACGGCAGGCGCCATGTCGCGCGTGGTGCCCAAGTTGCGCTTAGCCAGAATCGCGTCGACCACGGCAGCGGGTTTCAGTTCGTCGAGCATCTTGGCCTGGGGGTCCACCACAACGGCGACGTCTCCGGCCTCGGTAATCGCAAGTGCCTCTGCCGGCGTCTGTGCCAAGCGAGCGCGAATACCCTCGACCTCGACCTCGCCCAGACGAATGGCCTCGCAAAAACTGATCGTGCGGCGGATGCACGTGGGAACCGCGATATCGGCCATAACGACCGACACGCCGGCGCGCACCAAGCGAGCGGCGACGCCCGTGGCGATATCGCCGGCGCCGCGAACATAAACGAGCATTCCCGGGGCACCTCCCTGTGCTACGGTTTGAGCAGAGCAAAAGCGGTTCGACCGCTACTCTGATGATTATTTATTATCACAGTATTATACGGCGGTGAACAGATGGAAACGACGAGCGGAAACCTTGCCTCCGCGCTCAAGATCGAGCCGGGCATTACCGCAATTATCGGCAGTGGCGGCAAGTCGACATTGCTGCGTGCGTTGGGTCTCGAGCTCATGCGCGCCGGCGGCAGGGTGCTTCTCTGTACCACCACGCACATGTTTCCCGTCGCCGGCGTACCATGGGACGGGTCGAATCGTCGCCTGGACGCCGCGCCTTGGAAGCCGGGGGCCCTGCATGTTCCCGGCTGCACCTGCGAGGCATGCGCGGGCATGAACCGCGGAAGTATCTGCCAGGCGGGTGTTTTGGGCCCGGAGACAGGCAAGCTCTCCGCCCCCGTTGAGCCGCTCAACGAGCTGGCGCAGCGCTTTGACTATGTATTGGCCGAGGCAGATGGCAGCAAGCGACTCCCGCTCAAGGCGCATGCCGCCTGGGAGCCGGTAATTCCCTCCGGCACGGCCAACGTCATCTGGCTCGTCGGCGCCTCGGGACTCAGCAAGCCCATCAACGAAGCCGTCCACCGCCCCGAGCTCTTTTGCGAGCGTTGCGGCTGCGAGCTCACCGACATCGCCACGCCCGAGCGCGTCGCCCAGGTGCTCAATGCCGAGATGCGGATGCTGAACCTCAACAATGCCCGCATCATGCTCAACCAAGTCGACACGCTCAGCGACCCCACGATGGCAGATCGCTTCGAGGCAGCCCTCAACCGCCCCCTCATCGCCACCAGCCTCAAGTAGCCGGCCCCATCTCGTCAGTTGCGGTGAAATACGGACTGTTTGGCCGCCTGACGGCCGCA
>CALKBB010000062.1 GCA_937989795.1 uncultured Collinsella sp.
GCCCCCGCCGGCGCTCGTCGAGGCCGAGAACAGGCAGGTCAGGTTCCTGGCCGCCCGGATATCGGAGGCCCTCGACGAGGCCGGGGCCCTCGAGGCCGAGACGGCGGCGCTGCTCGAGGGCGACGAGACCTACGCGTGCCTGCTCACCGTGCCCGGCATCGGCCCGAGGACCGCGGCGCAGCTCGCGGTGTCGGTCGACATCGGGAGGTTCCCGGACCACGACCACCTGGCCTCGTACTGCGGCATAGCCCCGAGGGTGAGGAGCTCCGGCACGTCGGTGAGGTCGGTCAGGGCGTCCAGGCGCGGCGACGCGAGGCTCAAGTCCCTGCTGATCTTCTCGTGCAACAGCCTGGTGAGGTCCTCGGGGCGCTACGGCGAGTACTACCGGGCCTGCAGGGCGCGGGGAATGGGGCACGGGCGGGCGCTCAAGGCCGTCGCGAGGAAGCGGCTCAGGGCGATATACGCCGTGATGCGCGACCGGGTGCCCTACCGGGAGTAGCCCCGACGGTTGACAAAACTATAGGAACACCTAACTGCCAGAGGGAGCGTCGGTTGTGGCCGACGGCCCCCTCCGGGTGCAAGCGGATTTGACAGTGTGTTACTTGTCGGTGCCTAGCTTGTGCGGTTTGTAGGCGAGCGCGTTGACGAGTGCGTCGGCGGCGGACTTGACGGCCGCCGGCTGCGGATCGTTAACGTGGTCCTCGGGATGCACGGGCAGGTCCTTCTTGACGGCATCGTGGATGAGCTTAAGGTACTCGGCCACGCCCGCGTTCGAAAGGTGCGTGCCGTCGCCGTCGAACAGATCGTTGCGGTTGGCGCTATATCCGTACCAGTCGATAACGCGCACGTTTTTATAGCGCGTGGCGGCGTTGGCGATGGCCTGATTGGTGGCGCCGACCCATGGCTGCGGGCTGCGCGTGTTTACAAATACGACGGTGCGCTGATTGCCGGCATCGGCCATGATGGCGTCAATCTGGGCGTCAGTCACCAGGCCGTTGGTGCCCAGCGCAAAGACTACGATCTTGCCGGCGAGGTTCTGCTGGATATAACCCTCAAATGTTGTGCGGCCCGCATCGAACTGGCGGCCCTTTTCGGCATCGATATGGCTGTGCGGGAACACGCCGTCAAAGGTGTCTACGGCACGCAGCGACACGGAGTCGCCGATCATAAGCAGATCGTAGGAGCCATCGGGGAAGCCGTCGTTGTCCTTGTCGGTGTCATCGGCCGCCTGCTGGTCCTGGGGTTTTGCATTTTTGGCTTCCTTGTTTAGGATTTCGGCGCCCTCGCCGCTCAGCGCGGATGTGTCGGGCACAAAGACCAGACCACCCAGCGCCACGACAAGCACGACGCCGCAAACGGCGCACACGGGAATATGCGCGCGCACCCAGTTTGCGGGCGTGGTGGTGCCTTCGCGGAGCTCGGAAACGGTGCGTCCAAAGGCGCCCTTCCTAAACGGCGTCTCGATAAAGCGATAGGAGCACTCGGCTACGGCGACCACCACAAGTACCTGCAAGATGTACTGCCACCAGGGCGTATCGCTGATGTTGGCGACCGGGTTCATGAGCAGCAGCAGTGGATAGTGCCACAGGTAGATGCTGTACGAGCGCTTGCCAACCCACACGAGCGGCTCGGCGGACAGCGCGCGGGCAACCATTCCCTGGGGCTGCACGCAGGCTGCGATGACCATGAGCGTGAGGATGGAGCATAACAGCGTGCCGCCGCGATACTGGAACGCGGTGTAGCCGTTGGTGAGTGCGACCATGGCGGCAAGGCCAACCAGACCCACGACGCCTAAGACATCGATGGATGCGGGCGAGGACCAAAAGCGCACGAGGGCGCTCGGCTGTGCCGGGGCGGTCTCGGCTGATTCGTCGGCCTTCTCGCCAGGCTTGCCCTCGGCGTTTTTGCCGTGCTTGGCGGCGCCAGCCAGGCGATTGAGCCCCAAACGATGAGCGAGACGCACCGGCGCCAGGTCGCGATCGGGGATAAAGGCCATCCAGGCACCCAGTAGCAGCGAGAACACGCGGGTGTCGGTGCCGTAGTACACGCGGCTGGGGTCGGCGGCGGGATTGTAGAGCACCATCATGGCGAGGGCAGATACCGCGGCAAGGCCCAGAACCACGCGGCGCGTGTTGGGCTTGCTCACATGCATGGATACCATGGCAAACAGCAATGGCGGCCAAATCAGGTAGAACTGTTCCTCGATGGCGAGCGACCAAAAGTGCGTGAGCGGCGAGGGGTCGCCCAGAGCATTGAAGTACGAGATGTTTTGGGCAATCTGCCACCAGTTATTAAAAAACAGCAGCGACGGCAGGATGTCGGGGCGCATCTTGGTGAGCATCACGTGGTTAAAGATGGTGCACAGCGCGCAGGTCACCACCACAACGGTTACCACGGCGGGGAACAGGCGACGGATGCGGCGAATCCAGAAGCTCTTGAGGTCGATGCGGCCGGTCTTTGACACTTCGTTGATGAGCAGGCGCGTGATCAGATAGCCCGAGAGCACAAAGAAAATCGTGACGCCAAGCAGGCCGCCCTGTGCCCATGTGAGGTTGAGGTGATAGAGCACTACCGCGACGACGGCGAGCGTGCGCAGGCCGTCGAGGGCGGGGATATATCGAGATTTGGGGCGCGTGGGCGCCTGTTCTTTTGCGGCGCTGTTGGTGTGGGCACCCTTGTTGGCGGGCGCACGATGAGAGCCTGCGGCGTGGCGCGGCTCGGTGGCTTGTCGGTTAGCGCGCGAACGTTCGTGCGGCGCTTGTTGATCGCTCGCGTGGCGTGAACTGCGCGAACTCGATCGCGGGAATTGTTCCATAAAACATCATCCAATGACGAGAATAATCAGCACGTCTTCATTGTAACCGCCTGCTCCTGTGAATGCTTGCTGCCGGCGCAAGCTCAAGCGCGCGTCCACATCAAAGTGAACTAAAGTTATAGAGGTGCGAAGGCGCGCAATCGACGGTCGACGGTGGGTGCAAAGCCCGCAGATGAGGAGGTTTCCATGGCAGATCGCGGCATCGTTGCGGTGTTCGGCAGCATGAACATGGACCTTTCGGTGGCGTGCGAGCGCATGCCGCGTGCGGGCGAGACCGTTGGCGGCAGCGGGTTTATCACCAACGCCGGCGGCAAGGGCGCCAATCAGGCCGTAGCTGCCGCGCGTATGGGCGCGTGCACGCACATGATCGGCGCGGTCGGTCGCGATGCGTTCGGCGCGTCGCTCGTGGCGGGGCTCCAAGGCGCCGGCGTGGACTGTGACTTTGTAGTGCATCGCGATGACGTGGAGACGGGAACGGCGACCATCATTCGCTGCGAGGGTGACAACCGCATCGTGCTGTCGCCGGGTGCCAACCATGCGCTCGCGGGCGAGGATGTTGCCCGCGCGCTGAGGCGTCTGGTAGCCGATGAGCTCGACGGCGGCGCCAGCGAGATTGCCCCGGCTGCCGGAAGCGTCTTTATCGCCCAGGGCGAATGTGACCTTGCGACGACGGCCGAGGCGCTTGTTTGCGCTCACGAGCTCGGGTTCTATACGGTCTTTAATCCGGCGCCTGCCTGCGAGTTGCCTGCGGAGGCCTGGCCTGCGGTCGACCTGGTCTGTCCCAACGAGACTGAGTGCCAGGTGCTGACGGGCATCTTGCCCGCGGATGATGCGAGCTGCGTCGCGGCGCTCAATGCCCTGCTCGCCAAGGGTGCCGGAGCTGCGGTCATCACGTTGGGCGGCGCCGGGTCGGTTACGCTCGGCGATGACGGCGAGCCGCTGCGCATGCCGGCGCTCTCGAGCACGTTGGTCGATACGACGGCCGCGGGCGATACATTTATCGGTGCGCTTGCCGCGGCTCGCCTGGAGGGCCTGCCGCTCTTTGAGTGCATGGCGGCGGGCGCTCGCGCCTCGGCGGTGACGGTGTCGCGCCTGGGCGCTCAGCAATCAATTCCCACGCGTGCGGAAGTCGAGCACAAGTTTGGTTTAGACGGTTTGGATGTAGACGGAGAAGCGGAGTAGAACAATGGCAACCAAGAAGCTGATCCTTGATCTGGATATGGGTGTGGATGATGCGATGGCGCTCGCCTATGCCATCGCGAGCCCCGAGGTGGAGCTCGTCGGCATCACCACGTGCTTTGGCAACGTGCGCGTCGAGCAGTCGGCGCACAACTGCTTGGCGGTGCTCGACCTGTTGGGTCGTCCCGAGGTGCCGGTGTACCTGGGCGCCGATCGTCCCGTGAAGGCGACCGAACCCTACACGCCGCCGGCGTCCACCACGCTTATCCACGGCAAGAACGGCATCGGCGGCGCAAGCGTGCCCGCCTCGCCGTACGAGCCGGTGGGCGCGACGTCGGCCGATGGCAATGCGGCGGTCGATTACCTGATTGATGCCGCGCGTACCTATGGTCCCGACTTGGTCTATGTGGCGACCGGTCCGCTCTCCAACCTGGCGCTCGCCCTTGAGCGCGACGCGGCGGCGATGATGTCTATCGGCCGCGTGGTGGTGATGGGTGGCGCCCTGACCGTGCCCGGCAACGTGAGCGCCGGTGCCGAGGCCAACATGGCGAGCGACCCCGAGGCCGCTGACGCCGTGCTGCGCTCGGGCCGCAAACTCACCATGGTTGGTCTTGACGTGACGCATCGCGTGGTGCTGACGCGCCGCGACATTGCCGGTTGGACGGGCTCGGGCACCATGGCGGGCTGCGCATTTGCGAGTATGGTCGAGCACTACATTGGCTCGTACGAGATGAACGCCCCTTACCTGGGCGGCTGCGCGCTGCACGATCCGCTTGCCGTTGCCGTGGCGATTGATCCCACGCTCGTGGGCGCACTTGGTTGCAACTTGCGCGTCGACCTGCTCGGCGAGTATCGCGGCCGCACTATCTGCGACGAGCATCGCCTGTCCGACCCCGACAAGAGCGCGCTTGTGGCACTCACCGTGGACGCCCCGCGCTTTCTGTCCGAGTTCAAGGCGCGCATGGCCCGCATCCTAGGCTAGGCTCGGGATCGAAGCACGCCCATCTGCTCGATGTGGCCGCTGGCGGGCCGACATCTACCGTTCGCCAGCCCGATGGTCCCCGGGGCGGGGAGAGCGCTATAATGCATTCTGCATCTTGGATTGTTACTCCTGTGTGGAGGCATGCCCAAGAGCAATACAACACGGATTGTTACGTAAGGCATGACCGCAATAGCACTGCTATTGGCTATCATGCCTTTTTCTGTGAGTGTTCTTGAAAGGAGGTTCACCATGCTTGCAATTAAAAAGCTTAACAACAACGCGGTTCTTTGCCGTGACGGACAGGGGCGAGATGTCATCGCCATGGGCAGGGGCGTCGGTTTCGGCGGAGATTTTCCTCGAGAGCTCCCTCTTTCTAAAATCGAGCATACGTTTTACGACATTGATCCTAAAGGACAAGATGTCATGAGGGATCTTCCCTCGGATATCGTGATGTTTGCGGCGAAAGTTATGGACATCGTTGCCAACGAACTGCCCTACGACCTCTCGACCAATGCGACGCTGTTCATGGCTGATCACCTGTCGTTTGCCGTTGCGCGAGCCCAAAAGGGGGTCCGCATCGCGATGCCTCTTGCCTATGAAGTGCGGGAGACGTATCCGAAGGAATACAAGGCTGCCCAGTTTATCGTCACGCGACTCGAGAAGGAGCTCGGAGAGCGGCTTCCCAAGGATGAGATTGCCAGTATTGCGATGAATCTCGTGAACGCACGGGTTGTTGAAGCCGTCAAAGCCACGGCCGAGCCCGCAAAGCAGTTCGACGATATGCTCGAGGACGTTATCGAGATTCTCGAAAGCGATTTCCGCTTTATTGTCGACTGCGATTCCTTTGATTTCACCCGCTTCGCCACGCATCTGCGGTACCTGTTCAAGCGCATTCAAGCCGGCGAGTCGCTGAACAGCGCCAACATGCAGATGTACAAGAACTTTCGTGAGGAGTTTCCGCAGTTGGCAGAGTGCGTGAAGCATATCGGTTCCTATTGTCGTGAAACGTGGGACGCCACGCTCTCCGAGGAGGAGGAACTCTATCTGATGATCCATCTCAACCGGATCATCTCCAAAAAAGGATTGTAACCCGTAGCCATTCGGGGCATGACCTTTGCCGATTCGAACAGTAAGCCAAGATTGTGCAAAGGAGCCAATGATGGCAAATTACAAAAAGGTGGCAGAGCAGATTCTCTCCACTGTGGGCGGGGCGGAAAACGTGGCTTCGGTTACGCATTGCATGACGCGCCTGCGCTTCAACCTCAAGGATGAAAGCCTCTCGAATGATGAGAAGCTTGAGGACATCTCGTCTATCATCAGCGTCGTGCACGCCGGAGGGCAGGTGCAGCTGGTGGTCGGGCCCACGGTCGACAAGGTCTACGACGAGGTTTGTAAGCAGGGCGGATTCGAGGTCACGGCATCGATTGACGAGGAACTCGATGGCCCTCAGCTTAGCTGGAAGGAGCGCTTGGCGCCGAAGCACCTCTT
>CALKBB010000063.1 GCA_937989795.1 uncultured Collinsella sp.
ACGATGGTGTCGTCAGTCACGGCCATGAGGGGCGAGCCCGAACCGCTGATCCAGATGGTCTTGGCGCCGCCGTTAAGGCAGGTGTCGCGCACGGCGTTGTAGTCGGGAATCAGACGGCGACGATAGGGTTCCTGGATGCGGTCGTCATTGGCGGCGGCAATCAGGTCGAGGTTGCCGGACTCAAGACCGCGCGTCATGCCGGCGATGCGGCCCATCTGCCATACGGCGGTGGAGAGCGGAACCTCCTGCGGCACGACCTTGCGCGCCTCGCTCGTGTGTACCTCGTAGGGCGGAATCACGGTAATAAAACGCAGGCGATCGCTCACCTCGTAGCGCAGGCACTGGGGGAGCGAATCGGTCGGCGTAAAGGAGCAGACGGCGCCGCCCAGGATAGCGGGGGCGACGTTATCGGGATGGCCCTCGACCTCGGTGGCAATGCGGACGAGCTCGGCACGGTCGACGGTGTGGCCTGTCAGCGCGGCGGCGGCCATAATGCCGGCGACGACACAGGTGGAGCTGGAGCCCAGGCCGCGGGCGACGGGAACGTCAGTCTGAATGTCGATGGCGACGGGGAAGGCCGGCTCGCCCCATGCGGCCAGTGCATCGACAAAGCTAACGTAGACCAGGTTGTTCTCGTTTTGGAATTCCTCGGGGCAGCCCGTGATGGTGAGCTTGTCGGCGCGCTCGAAGGTGAAGTGCGAGTAGAGGCTGACGGCCATGCCGAGGGTGTCGTAGCCGATGCCCAAGTTGGCGCTCGTTGCTGGGACGGTGATTTTGATCATGTGAGTCCTCCTGGCGTGCCTGGCTGTTTAGTTCGCTGCTCGGACAGTCCTGCGCAAGACGGAAAGCACATTAAGTGCTTTCCTTTGCGTGCGGAACTCGCGACGAACTAAACAGCCAGGCACGCTGTGCACGTTCGTCACCATCCCGGTGGGTATCTGATAAAAGAAGGTGCGCCGGCTTTCGCCGGCGCCTTATAAGGGGTTTTAGTTGGTAGCCATCTTTTTTGCTGCAGACTCGACGTAGCCGGCCATCTCATCGACGTCGCAGACGTCTTCGAAGCGGACGGGCTTGGATTCGAGTTCGGCGAGCTGGGTCGGGGCGACCGTGTTGGTGGCCTGCTCGAGCACGCGCATGGCCTCAAAGTCGTCCTTGGGAACGTCGAGGCCCAGGGCGTCGCAGCAGGCGCGCGGGAACTTGTAGGGGCTGGCGGTCGAAAGCAGCACGCGGGCCTTGGCGCCCTCGGCGGGGGCGACCTTTTCAAAGACGTGATAGCCGCAAGCGGTGTGCGGGTCGATCACGTAGCCGTTTGCATCCCAGCAGTTCTTGATAGCAGCGCGGACCTCGTCCTCGCTGGCCCAGCCGCAGCCAAACACACTCTGGATCTTGGCCAGCAGCTCGGCGGGCACCTCATAGCGACCAGTCTGTGCCAGCTGCTCCATAAGGCCGGCAACGAGTTCGCAGTCGCCATCGGACAGGAAGTAGAGCATGCGCTCCAGGTTAGAGCTGATGAGGATGTCCATCGAAGGCGAGATGGTCGTGAAGAACGGGCGGTTGCGGTCGTAGACGCCGGTGCTCAGGAAGTCAGCCAGCACGTTGTTCTTGTCGCTCGCGACGATGAGCTTGGCGACGGGCAGACCCATGCGCTTGGCATAGTAACCGGCCAGGATATCGCCAAAGTTGCCGGTCGGTACGCAGAACTCCACGGCGTCGCCGGCCTCGATGGCGCCGGCGCGCAACAGCTGCGCATAGGCGGCAAAGTAGTAGACGACCTGCGGTACCAGACGGCCGACGTTGATGGAGTTGGCGCTCGAAAGCACCGTGCCTGCGGCCTCCAGACGCTCGGCAAGCTCCTTATCGGCAAAGATGCGCTTGACGGCGCTCTGGGCGTCGTCAAAGTTGCCGCGGATGCCGCAGACGGCGACGTTATCGCCCTCCTGAGTGGACATCTGCAGATTCTGTACGCGGCTGACTTTGCCCTCGGGATAAAAGACGGTGATGCCCGTGCCCGGGGCGTCGGCAAAGCCGGCGAGTGCTGCCTTGCCCGTGTCGCCCGACGTGGCGGTGACGATCATGATGCGCTCGGCGCCGCCGTCCTGGGCGGAGGTGCGGGCCATGAGGCGGGGGAGCATCTGCAGGGCGACGTCCTTGAAGGCGCTCGTGGGGCCGCCAAAGAGCTCCATCACATAGGTCTGAGGGGCGTCAGCGCCCGGCGCAGCGTCGAGTTTGACGAGCGGCGTAACCTCTTCACTCGCGAACGTGCCGCGGTATGCTTCGTCGACACACGCCGAAATTTCTTCGGCCGTGTAATCATTCAGTAACATTCCCAACACATCTTGAGCGATTTCAAAGTACGATTTATCAGCAAGCGAGCTGATATCGACCTGCTGGGTGCCAAGCTCGTCCGAGACAAACAAACCCCCGTCGGGAGCGATGCCGGTACGGATTGCCACCTTACTTGAGCACGATAAAGTGCGTCCTCGTGTACTATGATAAGTTCCCATATAACACTGCTCCTCGGATGCCTTGGTCCCAATCGGTGAAACCATGGTATCAGAGCGCGCAAAACAGGTTTGCAGAGGCTTTTAGAAAGGTAACCTCCACGCCATGATAAAAATTGCCAAGTTTGGCGGCTCGTCGGTCGCCGACGCCGAACACTTCAAGAAGATCAAGGCCATCGTCGATGCCGACCCTGCCCGCCGTTTTGTGGTGGTTTCCGCCTGCGGTCGCCGCTTTAAGGGCGACACCAAGGTGACCGACCTGCTCTACCTGGTTAACGCGCACGTTAAGTATCACGTGTCGTGCGAGGAGCTGCTCGAGGACATCGGTCAGCGCTATTTTGATATCGCTGACGAGCTGGAGCTCACCTATCCCATCCGCGAGGAGTTCGCAGCCTTTGCCGAGCGCGCCCGCTCGGGCGGCTACTCCACCGAGGAGCTTGTGAGCCGCGGCGAGTACTTCACCGCTCGCCTGATGTCCGAGTACCTGGGCCTGCCGTTCCTGGACGCCGCGACGGTTGTGGCGTTCCATCACGATGGTACGCTCAGCATGAACCGCACCTCCGAGCTGGTGCAGGAGTACGGCCAGCAGGGTGGCTTTGTTATGCCCGGTTTCTACGGCGCGACGCGTGAGGGCCAGATCAAGCTGCTCGATCGAGGCGGTGGCGATATTTCGGGCTCGATTCTGGCCAAGTGCCTTGGCGCCGATCTGTACGAGAACTGGACCGACGTTTCGGGCTTCTATTCTGCCGATCCGCGTATTGTTCCCGAGGCTCAGCCCATTGCGCGCGTTACCTACGAGGAGCTGCGCGAGCTTTCGTACATGGGCGCAAGCGTCCTGCACGAGGAGGCCGTGTTCCCCGTGCGCGAGGCAGGCATTCCGCTGGTCATCAAGAACACCAATGCGCCGCAGGACCCCGGCACCATCATTAGCGAGACGGCTGACGAGGGCGAAGCAGAGCCCATCATTACCGGCGTGACCGGCAAGCGCGGTTTTGTCGCCATCAACGTGGCCCGCGACCGCACCAAGCCGCGCGTCGGCTTTATGCGCCGCGCGCTTTCGGTCTTCGAGCGCTATGACGTTTCCGTTGAGCACATGCCCACCGGTGTCGACCGCTTTGGCGCCGTGGTGCAGGAGAAGGATGTACACGATTCGCTGTACTCGCTTGTGGGCGACATCCAGCAGGAGGTCGAGCCGCTCGAGATCGAGGTTGTCGAGGGCTTGGCGCTCATCGCGACCGTCGGCCGTAACCTGCGAGGCCGCGCGGGTATCTCGGGCCACCTGTTTGGCATGCTTGGCCAGGCCGGCGTGAGCGTGCGCATGATTTCGCAGAGCTGCGACGAGATCAACATCATTATCGGTGTCGAGGAGAAAGACTTCGACCTGGCGATTCGGACCATTTACCGTGCCTTCTCCGACGAGAACGGCATTGTGAAGGTCTCTGACCTGGAGGCCCCCGTTCCGGCCAATCCCACCTTGGCCGCGCTCAAAAAGTAGCGACTGCTCGGTAGATTTTTGGGTCATGTCTCAAAAATCTACGGCGGGGCGTTTCGTTTCGGTTTCGTTTCGACGGGGCGGGTTTCGTGCCCGCCCCGTTCTTGTATACACTGGCAACAATAATCGGCCTGCTCGGCGTGCGGGCAAAAGCCAAAACCTTTAAAGGGGGAAGCATGAAACAGTACACGGTTGCTATTTTGGGCGCGACGGGAGCCGTGGGCACCCAGATGCTCGAGTGCCTCAACGAGCAGGAGTTCCCGGTTGGCAAGCTCAAGCTACTGGCAAGTGCACGCTCCGCGGGTAAAACCGTCGAGTTCCGCGGCGAGCAGATCGTGATCGAAGAGGCTTGCCCCGAGGCCTTTGAGGGCTGCGACATCGTACTTGGAGCCGCCGGCGACGACATCGCGAAGGAGCTACTGCCCGAGGCCGTCAAGCGCGGCGCCGTCGTGGTCGACAACAGCCATGCCTTCCGCATGGACCCCGAGGTGCCGCTGGTCGTGCCCGAGATCAACGCCGACGACATCAAGTGGCATCACGGCCTTATCGCCAATCCCAACTGCGCGACCATCATCGGCCTGGTTCCCACGTGGCCGCTGCACCAGCTTGCCGGCGTGAAGCGTATGATCGTGTCCACGTATCAGGCAGCTTCCGGCGCTGGCGCGCCCGGTAT
>CALKBB010000064.1 GCA_937989795.1 uncultured Collinsella sp.
ATGGAATAGAGTGACTCATCGAATCCGGGAATCATATCCTGAACCAGCAGGTCTTTGTCGTAGCACGAAGGGCGAAGCGCCGAGTAGACGCGGGCGAGTTCCTCCGCGGAGTCAACCGTCATGACCTTTGCCTTGCCGTCAAACTCGACATAATGCCAGGCAGCGGAATTCGAAGGTTTGGCAATGACCGGGAAGCTAAATGGGCAGGCATACGGGTCAACGGCCTCGGCCGACTCGTCACAAGGCATGGCATAGGTACCTGGATGGGCGATGCCCAGCTCGTCGCAAATGCCCTGGAAGGCACCTTTTTGCGTAATGGAATCAAACGTGTCGTAGTCGCAGTACGGCGTGGTAAAGCCCCATGAGCGCAGCAGCTCCGCATTGCGAGCAAACGTGCGGGCATACCAGTCGCCCGTACCCAAAACGTGAAGCATCGGGTCACAGGGCGCAACGGCATCCGAGACGGCCTTGAGGGCGCCGAGCAGCGTAGGCTCGTCATCGGTACCGTGAACATACATGATCTCGGCGAATTTGGTTGTCGTCACGATCTTGACGTTCTCCGCAATTAGAACAAGCGGTCTCACGCCATAGGACTCAAAAAACATGCGACTCATCGAGTAGATAAACAGGTCGCCGCCAACAAGTACGGGAGCAAGCGGGCGCGTAAACGTCTCGTCCGTCGCGGACGACGCTGCTCCCGCGTTGCCCTTGCACCAGCTGCGGAGCTTGCCAACCTGATCATCAGTCAGCTCGTATCCGTTGATTTCAGGCGTAACGCTCGTCGCCATAGCTCCCCTTCCAATTAATCCGCGGCACACGGTTTGCACATGCGGCACGGCTGCAGTCATAACTAGTGCAAATGGTAGCGCAGAAACACGTCCCGCCTATCGGCGAGCCGGGGAAACCATACTCGCCGGGCGATACGCTCTGCTCACCCCACATCGCCCGTTAACGTGGGCAGACCATTGCTGCATTTTCTGAACATCGACACGCAGCGCGCCCACGCGAGTTACACTAACCCCTTAAACATGATTGTGAGGACGATCGCCATGCTATTTGTAAATCGGCTGGTACATACGCTTGTTCCCGGCAGCGAGGGCGAGCCGGTCGATACAACTTGTCGCACCAACGCGGGCTTTGCCGCAGGCCTCATTTGCATTGGCCTCAACATTGCCCTTTGCCTAGCCAAGGGCATCGCAGGTCTGTTCGCCGGCTCTGTCTCGCTTATCGCCGATGCCTTCAACAACCTCTCCGATGCCTCGAGCAACATCGTGAGCCTGCTCGGATTCCGACTTGCCAGCCGCCCAGCAGACGAAGGCCACCCCTATGGCCACGGCCGCTACGAATACCTCGCCGGCCTGTTTGTCGCCGTCCTCGTTTGTGCCGTCGGCATCAACCTGGCGCTCGAGTCCATTACCAAGATCATCAAGCCCTCCCCCACCGCTTACACGCTCGTTTCCCTTGCGGCACTGACTACATCCATGCTCGTTAAGCTCTGGATGGCCGCGTTCAACCGCACGCTGGGTAACCGCATCGACTCGGAGACGCTCATCGCCACGGCGCAGGACTCCAAAAACGACGTCATCACCTCGGGCTCGGTCTTGGTGGCGGCGCTTATTTCGCAGACGACCGGCTTTGACCTCGATGGCTGGGCAGGCCTGGGTGTGGGCATCTTCATCTGCATCAGCGGCATGGGCCTGGTGCGCGACGCCATCAGCCCGTTGCTGGGGCAAGCACCCGACCCCAAGCTCGTCCAGGCAATCCGCGACAGGATTATGTCGTACCCCCAGGTCCTGGGCACGCACGACCTGATGGTGCACGACTACGGCCCCGGCCGCCAGTTTGCCAGCGCACACGTCGAAATGCCCGGCGAGGGCGATGCCTTTGACCACCACGAGATCCTGGACACCATCGAACACGATATCAAACGCCAGATGGGCATTGGCATTACGCTGCACTGCGACCCCATTGCAACAACCGGTGACGACCTGCGCGGCTGGGTCAAGCGCGGCGTAGCGCAGATCGACCCTGCGCTCTCCATCCACGACTTGCATGAGCACGACGACTTTGTTTCGTTTGACCTGGTGCGTCCCGACGGCTTTGACATATCCGACGAGGAGCTGTTGGAGCTCGTCACGCGCATCGTGCACGAGCGCAGGCCCGATGCATCATGCGTCGTCACATTTGACTCGGGCTTTAGCTCGCCCGACCGTCCGGCAGAGCAGCTGTAGCCCCGCTCCGCTCGGCCGCTAGTTTCCCTGTGCGCCCGAAATGCCGTTTTGTAGGGCGTTCCAGGCATCCGTCGCCATGTCTCCCAAGTTCTGCGCGGTATCGCCCAGGTTTTGTGCCGTATCGCCCAGCTCTTGCGCCTTGTCTCCCAATTCCTGCGCCTTGTTGCTCAGGTCCTCCAGCGTGTTGGAGCTCGAGCTGTCCGTGGCGCCTTGATCACCGGACGCATTGCCCGACGAGCCGTCCTTGCGCGTAAGCTGAATCTCGAGGTTACCGTTGTCGTTGTAGTAGGCAGATGTGACGACCCAGTTGGCATCAACGACGGGCGTCGAGCCGTCGTCGGTCAGAATCACGGCATTCGAAAGATCGGCCCCGCGCGACTTGAGGAGTTTTTTGGCGTTGGACCAATACTGTCCCGGGATATCGCCCAGCTCTACTGCACCTGCCTGGTCGACCTCTGTCTGCTCGGCCGTCGTGCTGGTTGTAGCACCTCGCTTGTTGAGCATGCCCGTCACAATGGCAAACACAATCGAGAGGGCAAAGAAGATCGCCAGCACAATGAGGATCTTCTTGATCACACTCGACGAACGCGACGGCGCCTCTTCCTCGTCCTCACCATACTGCGGAATCGACTTGGGATACTCGCGATAAGGCTGGCGCGCATACGGATCGCGCGACTCATATCGAGGCTGGGCCTGTGCCGTGCGCGGCATATACGTCGTCTGCTGAGGCTGCGGAATGGGATTTTGCGGCAGGTTATTATAGGGATTCGACGTCGAGGCGGAATAAGAATCCTGCGGCGCGTAATCAAACGGGTCCGGAGCTGCGTTGCCATAGGGGCCTTGCGAAGATGCAGCGTAAGAATCCTGCGCCGAGTCGCCATAGCCCATAACCCGGGTAGGCTCGGCAGAAGGCTGCGTCGCGGCGGGATCGGTATAACCGGGGCTGGGAACGACGCGGGTCGCATCGGCGCTGCCGCCAGCCTGTGCGGAACCATATCCGCCCATTACGGTCGTCTTATCCTGGTCCATGCAACGTTTCCTTTCCGTCGCCAGCAAGCATCAAGTTATCCATGCATTCTACCCGCGCAAAAGCCTATGATGGGCAAAGCCCGCCGGTATCTACAAGACATGCGCGGGCCTAAGGATAAAAAAGCCCCGCCGGGCCTTGGTAGGCGCGACGGGGCGGGCAAGCGGCTATGAGCAGCAGGCTTAGAACAGGCCGGTGATGTTGCCGTCGTTGTCGACGTCGATGTTCTCGGCCGCGGGAACCTTGGGCAGGCCGGGCATGGTCAGAACGCTGCCGGTCAGCGCGACCACAAAGTGCGCGCCGGCGGAAACCTTGAGCTCGCGCACGGTGATGCGGAAGTTCTCGGGAGCGCCCAGAGCCTTGGCGTTGTCGCTAAAGCTGTACTGCGTCTTGGACACGCACACCGGCAGGTTGCCAAAGCCGTTCTCGCGCAGCTCGGCGAGCTGGCGCTTGGCAGCCGGCGTAAAGTCGACGCCGTCGGCGCGATAGACCTTGGTGGCAACAGCCTCCAGGGCGTCGGCCACATCGGCACCGTCCTCGTAGGCAAACTTGAGCTCGCTCGGCTGCTCAATCAGACGCATGACCTCATCGGCCAGGTCGAGTGCGCCCTCGCCGCCCTTGGCCCAAACCTCGGAAAGCTTAACGTTGACGCCGAGCTTCTGGCACTCGGACTCGATGAGCGCAAGCTCTGCCTCGGTGTCCGTCGGGAAGCGGTTGATGGCGACCACGCAGGGCAGACCGTAGACATTCTGAATGTTGTCGACGTGGCGCAGCAGGTTGGGCATGCCGGCCTTGAGGGCCTCGAGGTTCTCGTCGTTGAGGTCGGCTTTGGCAACGCCGCCGTTGTACTTAAGCGCACGAGCGGTCGCGACGACCACGACGGCGCTGGGGCGAACGCCCGTCATGCGGCACTTGATGTCGAGGAACTTCTCAGCACCCAGGTCGGCGCCAAAGCCAGCCTCGGTAATGGCGACATCGCCAAAGCGCATGGCCATACGCGTGGCCATGATGGAGTTGCAGCCGTGGGCGATGTTGGCGAAGGGACCGCCGTGGACAAACGCGGGCGTACCCTCGAGCGTCTGAACCAGGTTAGGCTTGAGCGCATCCTTAAGCAGCGCAGCCATGGCGCCCTGAGCCTTGAGGTCGCGGGCGCGAACGGGCTCGCCAGCAAAGCTGTAGCCGACGACGATCTCGCCCAGGCGCTCCTTGAGGTCGTTGATGCTCGTGGACAGGCACAGGATTGCCATGACCTCGGAGGCAACGGTGATATCGAAGCCGTCCTCGCGCGGCACGCCCTGAGCCTTACCGCCAATGCCGTCGATGACGTGGCGCAGCTGACGGTCGTTCATATCGACGACGCGCTTCCAAGTGATGCGCTTAACGTCAATACCGAGCTGATTGCCCTGCTG
>CALKBB010000065.1 GCA_937989795.1 uncultured Collinsella sp.
CGACCGGTTACGTCGACCCGTTTGAAGTTGCCATCGCCGCGCTGGAGAACGCGGTCGCCAACGGCGTGACGTTTATGCGCTCCGCGCCGGTGGAGGCCATTGAAGTTGCCGGCTCGGATGACGGGGCCGCGCGCTTTACGCTGGCAACGCCCGCCGGAGACGTGCGTTGCCGTTACCTGGTCAACGCCGCGGGCAACGGTGCCGCGGACATCTCGCATATGGCGGGGGCCGAGGAGTTCCAGATGGTCTGGCGCCAGGACAACATTGTGGTGCTGGACAAGGAACCGCGCGCGCTCATGCCGCTCTACCCCGTTCCCACGCCGGTTTCCAAGGGCGTTATCGTCACGGGCACCGTACATGGCAACACCGTGATTACCGCAACGGCCGCCGTGCGCGAGCCCGGCGATACACAGACCTACGCGACCGATGTCAACGCGCTGCTGAGCGGCGCGCGCAAGCTGGTGCCCGATCTGGACACGCGCCGCGTGGTGCGCGCGTTTGCCGGCGGACGCCCGGTCATTAAGGGAACGAACGACTTCTTTATTGGGCAGTCAGCCGTGGTGTCAGGACTGTTCCAAGCCGCGGGCATTCAGTCGCCGGGCGTGGCAAGCGCGCCGGCCATTGCCGAGCGCATGGAGCAGGTACTGCGCGATGCCGGCGTGGCCCTGCGCGAGCGGGACGATTGGGACCCGATTCGCCGTGCGCCGGACGACTTTGACCGCGCGCCGCTTACGCGCAAGGAAGAGCTTATTGAGACTGACCCCGCTTGGGGACAGATCGTCTGTCGCTGCGAGACGGTGCCCGAGGCCGAGATCGTAGCCGCGATCCGACGCCGCCCGGGCGCGGTTTCGGTCGAGGGCGTCAAGCGCCGCTGTCGTGCCGGCATGGGACGGTGTCAAAGTGGCTTTTGCCAGAGCCGCGTGGTGGCGATCATCGCGCGCGAGCTGGGCTGAGACCCCAGCGAGGTGCTGTTGGAGGATACCGGATCTTGGTTGGTTGAGGGACCGCTGAAGGGGGTGCGCTAGGATGGCGACGCTTGATATGCGCGAGGGACGCGCGGAAGCCGGAGCCACGGAGACGGTCCAGACGCAGGCGTTCGACGTGGTCGTTATCGGCGGCGGACCTGCCGGTATGGCAACCGCGCTTGCCGCGCATAAGGCCGGCGCACGCGTGGCCATCGTGGAGCGCGAGCAGCACCTGGGAGGCATTCTGCGCCAGTGCATCCACCCCGGTTTTGGCCTTTCGCACTTTAAGCAGGAGCTCACCGGACCCGAGTACGCGCAGCGCTTTATCGACCAGGTGCGCGCGACCGACATTGCGCTGTTCTTGGGCAGCATGGTGATCGGGATCGATTCGAGCGAGGCCGAGGGCGCGAGCGCGTCGGGCGCGGTCGAAGCCGCGAGGGATGCCGCAGTCCATACCATCACGCTCATGAGCCGTGACGGCATGTTGCAGCTCACCGGACGCGCGGTCGTCCTTGCCATGGGGTGCCGCGAGCGCACGCGCAGCGAGATCAAGATCCCCGGCAGCCGCCCCGCCGGCGTATTTACGGCCGGCCTGGCGCAGCGATACATCAATATCGAAAACCTCAAGCCCGGCTCGCGGGCCGTCATTTTGGGCTCGGGCGACATCGGACTCATCATGGCGCGCCGCTGCACGCTCGAGGGGATTTCGGTCGAGGGCGTATACGAGCTCATGCCGTACGCCAACGGCCTGCGCCGTAACGTCAAGAACTGCCTGGACGACTTTGGCATTCCGTTGCACCTGTCCACAACCGTCACGCGCGTGATCGGACACGACCGCGTTGAAGCCGTCGAGGTGAGTCAGGTCGACGAGCACCTGGCACCCATTCCGGGGACCGAGCACATTGTTCCGTGCGACACGCTGCTGCTTTCGGTGGGCCTGATTCCCGAGAACGAGCTTTCGGTTGGCGCGGGCGTGGAGCTGGACCCACGTACGCGCGGCGCCGTGGTGGACCAGAGCCTGCAAACGGGCGTGCCGGGCATCTTTGCCTGCGGCAACGTGCTGCACGTGCACGACCTGGCCGACAACGTGACGACCGAGTCCGAGCGTGCTGGAGCGGCTGCAGCGGCGTGGGCGTTGGGCTGTGGTGCTGGGGCAGATGCAGGCGCTACGGACCCGGGCTGCCAGCTCACGGTCTCCCCCGCCGGTATCGCGGGCTACGCGCTTCCGGGACGCATTACGGCTGTGGCACTCACCAAACTCTACTTCCGCGTGCGCCGACCGGTCGACGCCGCCCGCGTGCGCATTCTGGCAGGCGACGAGGAACTGTTTGCAGGCAAAGTCCGCCCGTTTAAACCGAGCGTCATGGAAAGCTTCCCGCTGCCGGCAAAGGTGATCCAGCGCGCACTCGACCTGGGTGTTAGCGAGATTGTCCTGTCCGTCGATCCCGTTGAGGAGGCGTAAGGCCATGAGCACGAATGCGACCGAGACGCTGCAGTTCAACTGCACCACTTGCCCATCCGAATGCCTCCTGACCGTAGAGGTGGAGCGCGATGCCAACGGTGCCGTGACAGCGGTGCGCTCCGTGACCGGCAACAGCTGCCCGCGCGGCGACAAGTTCGCACACCAGGAACTCACCTGCCCCATGCGCGTGCTCACCACCACCGTGGCTGTATCCAGCGGCGATGAGGCGCTGCTGCCCGTGCGCACGGCCGAAGCCATCCCGCTGGCACTCCACGCCCAAGCCATGGACCTTATCCGCGGCCTAGCCGTCGACGCTCCCATCCGCATGGGCGACATCGTGCTCCCCAACCTCCTCAAAACGGGCATCGACCTCATCGCCAGCATGGACATCGACCCAGCCTAAGCAGCTCATTTAGGACGGGGCTCTTTTA
>CALKBB010000066.1 GCA_937989795.1 uncultured Collinsella sp.
TGCGGCTGGTGGCATCGACGAGTTTGGCCTCGCCGCCGATAAGACCGCCGAGCGAACGCTGCGGATTGGCGATGGGGGCCGTGGTCTCCTCGCGCATGACATCGAGCACGCGGCGCATGGCTGCGATAGCATGGGCCTCGCCGGTTAGGCGCGCCTCGCGCACGGCCATAACGGCGCCAATATTCAGGCCGAGCTCGCCGCACGCATCGAGTAGCTGCTCGCCGTCGTCAAAGATCTCCTTGGCCGAGACGCCGGGGGATAGCGACGAGGCCGAGCCCGGGAGCTCGATAAACGTGGCGTAATCGACATTGTCGAGTTTGCGCAGCATGGGGACGACGGTATCGTCGGGAGCGTCGTCGGTCTCAAAGACGGAATAAGCCTGGCCTCCCACCTCGGTGCGGTAGGTGCGGCAGAAGGCGATGTTGACGTGTGCGTAGGCAAGCAGGTTCGTGAGCGCGGCGAGCACGCCGGGGACGTCCTGGTGTGCCACGAAGAGCGTGGAATACATGCCCGAGATGTCGACTCCGACGCCGTTGATGCGGCTGATGCGCATCTTGCCGCCGCCAAGGCTTTCGCCGCGGACCTGTGCCGTGGCGCCCGTGTCGTCGACCATGTCGATGTCGACGGTGTTGGGGTGGATGGAGGCGTCGTCGCCCTTGATGTCAAAGTGATAGTCGAGGCCCTGCTCGCGCGCGAGGTCAAAGGCCTGTTTGATGTTCTCGTCGTCGGTATCGAGGCCCAAGATGCCCGCTACGAGCGCGCGATCGGTGCCGTGGCCGCGGTAGGTGTGGGCGAAGGAGTTCCACAGGCCAAAGGTGACCTTGGCGATGCGGCCTTCCAGCAGACTGGCGGCAACCTGGGCGCACCGCAGGGCGCCGGCGGTGTGTGACGAGCTGGGGCCGACCATGACGGGACCCAAGATCTCGAATGCCGAGGTCGTAGCTAGTGTTTGCGGCTTGCCTGCCATGGCTGCTCCTTTACGTGGCTCGTCGTCCCGAGGGGCGGGGCATACTTTGTCCCGCCGTTCCGAGGGCTTTAGTATTTGGTCGCCTGCTCGGACAGTCCTGACTCGCACGGAGAGCACATTAAGTGCTCTCCG
>CALKBB010000067.1 GCA_937989795.1 uncultured Collinsella sp.
CCGAAACTGTAGCCAGCCTGGCAAAACGCCACACCGCACATCATGCAGCGGCTCGCCTGGGCGCGGCGCGCGTCGTCGTCGAGCTCCACGTGCAGCGGATCGAAATCGCGGCTGCGCTCCTCCACGGGGCGAAGCTCGTGGGTCACGCGATCGATATCAAGAAAAGCACCGGGCTTACCCATGGCACTTACGCCTCCTTCTTGGTCGAAGCAACAGAGCTGGCAGCCACGGGCGCAGCGCCCGCAGCACCGCCCGCGACATCGAAGCGAGCAACATCCGCGGCACTCGCGCGACCGGTCACAATGTCAAACGCCAGCTCCTCAGCCTGTGCATGCGTCTTGCCGGCAGCCTCACCCGCAGCGACAATCGCCAGCACGCGCTCGTACTCGGTCGGAATGACCTTCACAAAGTGCTTACTCATCGTCTCAAAGCTGTAGAGCAGCTTAATGCCGCGCGGGCTCTGCGTCGCGTCCACGTGCTCTTGGATGAGCGCACGAATCTGCACCAGCTCGTCGGCCGTCGGGGTCTTGAGCTCCACGCTCTCGTGGTTCACACGGGCGTCGAGCGTACCGTATTGGTCAAAGACATAGGCCACGCCACCCGTCATGCCGGCGGCGAAGTTCTGCCCGACCTCGCCCAGGATGAGCGCCAGACCGCCCGTCATGTACTCGCAGCCATGGTTGCCGCAGCCCTCGACCACCACGGTGGCGCCGGAGTTGCGCACGCCAAAGCGCTGGCCGGCCAGGCCGTTAATGAAGCCGCGGCCGCTCGTGGCGCCAAAGAACGCAACGTTGCCCACGATGATGTTCTCGTCGAACTTGTAGGTCGCATGCGGGTTGGGACGCACCGACACCTCGCCGCCCGAAAGGCCCTTGCCAAAGTAGTCGTTGGCGTCGCCGCACACGTTGAGCGTAATGCCGCGCGGCAGGAAGGCGCCAAAGCTCTGACCGGCCGAACCATCGCAATCGATGGTGATGGAACCGGCGGGCAGGCCCTCGGGATGCGCCTTGGTCACCGCGTTGCCCAGAATAGTGCCCACGCAGCGGTTGACGTTGGCGATATCGGCGCGGAAGCGAATCGGACGCAGGTGCGCACGGGCATCGGCCGTATAGGGCACGAACAACGTGGAGTCGAGCGTCTTGTCGAGCTCGCTGTCCGCGGCCATCTGCGGCAGGAAGTGGCGACCGTCGGCACCCGGAATATGGGCACCGAACTCGCAGGTCGCTCTCACCAGCACGGGCGACAGATCGAGCAGATTTGCCTTGCGGTTGCCCGGGACCTCGATCTGACGCAAGCACTCGGGATGGCCGACCATCTCGTCGACGGTGCGGAAGCCCAGGCTCGCCATGACCTCGCGCAGCTGCTCGGCAACAAAAAGCATAAAGTGCTCAACGTGCTCGGGCTTGCCGCGGAAGCCGCGACGCAGACGGCAGTTTTGTGTAGCGATGCCGGCCGGGCAGGTGTCCTGCTGGCAGTCGCGCTGCATGAGGCAACCCATGGAGATGAGCGGCATGGTCGCAAAGCCAAACTCCTCGGCACCCAGCAGGCAGGCGACGGCAACATCGGTGCCGTCCATGAGCTTGCCGTCGGCCTCGAGCACCACGCGCGAGCGCAGGCCGTTTTGCAGCAGTGTCTGCTGGGCCTCGGCAAGGCCAAGCTCCAGCGGCAGGCCGGCGTGCCAAATGGAATCACGTGCAGCGGCACCCGAGCCGCCATTGTGGCCGCTGATCAAGATCTTGTCGGCAGCACCCTTGGCCACACCGGTGGCGATGGTGCCGACGCCGGCCTCGCTGACCAGCTTGACCGACACGCGCGCGCCGGGGTTGGCGTTCTTAAGATCGAAGATCAGCTCCGCCAGGTCCTCGATGGAGTAGATGTCGTGGTGCGGCGGAGGCGAGATCAGGCCGATGCCGGGCGTGGACTGACGGACCTCGGCGATCCAGGGGTAGACCTTCTTGCCGGGCAGGTGGCCACCCTCGCCGGGCTTGGCACCCTGGGCCATCTTGATCTGAATCTCAAAGGCGCTGCAAAGATAGCGGCTCGTCACGCCAAAGCGCGCACTTGCCACCTGCTTGATCGCTGAGTTCTTGGAGTCGCCGTTGGCCAGCGGGGTCTCGCGACGCGGATCCTCGCCGCCCTCGCCCGAGTTGGAACGACCGTGCAGGCGGTTCATGGCGATGGCCATGCACTCGTGTGCCTCTTTGCTGATGGAACCGTACGACATGGCGCCGGTGTTAAAGCGGCGGACGATGTTGAGCGCGGGCTCCACCTCGTCGAGCGAAACCGGCGTGCGGCCACTGGCATCAAAGTCGAGCAAGTCGCGCAGGCGCACGGCACGGCCGGTGCGGTGCAGGCGGGCGCTGTACTCCTTAAAGGTGTCGTAGCTGTCCTCACAGCAGGCGGTCTGCAGCAAGTAGACAGTCTGCGGGTCGATAAGGTGATCCTCGCCGCCGAGCGGGCGCCACTTGGTCAGGCCCAGTGTGGGCAGCTGATCGGGAGCCGGGCTCTTAAGGATAGCGAGCGCAGCGTCGTAGCGCTCATTTTGCTCGCGCTCAACGTCCTCGACGCCCATACCGTCCACACGGCTCACCGTGCCGGCGAAGTACGCGTTGGTGAACTCCGGCGTAAAGCCCACGGCCTCGAAGATCTGCGCAGAGTGGTAGCTCTGCACCGTGGAGATGCCCATCTTGGACATGATGGAGACGATGCCCGCCGTCGCAGCCTTGTTGTAGTTGGCGATGCCCTGCTCGGCCGTCACGTCCAGGTCGCCGCGCGCCGCCAGATCGCGAATGCACGCATGCGCGTTGTACGGATAGATGCCGCTCGCGGAGTAGCCCACCAGCGCAGCAAAGTCGTGCGGGGACACGGCGTCGCCGCACTCCACCACGATGTCGGCAAAGGTACGCACGCCGGCGCGGATCAGGTGGCTGTGCACGCAGCCCACAGCGAGCAGCGACGGCACGGGCACCTCGCCCGCAGCGGCACGATCGCTCAGCACCACGATATTCACACCGTCGCGGACCGCAGCCTCAACGTCCTCGGCAAGCTGCTTAAGCGCAGCCTGCAGCGCGCCCTCGCCGGCGTCGCGGCGGTAGACGGCACGGAAGCGACGGGTCTTAAAGCCCACGCGGTCGATGGCGCAGATACGCTCGAACTCCTCCTCGTTGAGCAACGGGCGCTCCAAGCGTACCAGCTGACAGGCCGTGCGGGAATCCTCGAGCAGGTTGCCGTGGTTGCCCAGGTAGAGCGTGGTCGAGGTGACCATATGCTCGCGAAGGGCGTCGATGGGCGGGTTCGTGACCTGAGCGAATAGTTGATAGAAGTAGTCAAAGAACGAGCGCGTCTCTTGGACAGGCAAGCCAGCGGCGCGTCGATGCCCATCGAGGCGAGCGGCGCCTTGCCCTGCTGGGCCATGGGACGCACGACCTCGTCAACGTCATCCCAGTGGTAGCCGAGCTTGGCCATACGCACGGCGACGGGTACCTCGGCGTCCTCGGCGGGCGTTGTCGCAACGGGCTCATCAAGCGCGTCAACGGTCAGCGTCTCCTCGGCAATCCAGTCGCGGTAAGGCTTTTCCTTGGCATAGCGGGCGCGCAGCTCGTCGTTGTAGATGACGCGGCCGCGGGCAAAATCGACCTCGAGCATCTGGCCCGGCCCCAGACAGCCGCTCGTCAGGATGTTCTCGGGGCTTACCTCGATGGTGCCCACCTCGCTTGCCAGCATAAAGCGACCGTCGCGCGTCACATAGTAGCGGGCGGGGCGCAGACCGTTGCGGTCGAGGGCGGCGCCCAGCGTGCGGCCGTCGGTAAAGGCGATGGCGGCCGGGCCGTCCCACGGCTCCATGAGCATGGACTGGTAAGCGTCGTAGGCGCGGCGTTCCTCACTCAGGCTGTCGTTGTGGTCCCACGGCTCGGGCAGCAACATGGACGCGGCACGCGTGAGCGGACGACCGTTCATGACCAAGAACTCGAGCACGTTGTCCAGAATCGCGGAGTCGGAACCCTCGCGGTTGATGATGGGCATCACGCGCTCAAGATCATGCTGCAGCACGGGGCTGTACAGGTTGGGCTCGCGGGCGCGGATCCAGTTGACGTTGCCCTTGAGGGTATTGATCTCGCCGTTGTGGATGATAAAGCGGTTGGGGTGCGCGCGCTCCCAGCTGGGCGTGGTGTTGGTGGAGTAGCGCGAGTGGACGAGCGCCACGGCCGTCTTGACGGCGGCGTCGTTGAGGTCGATGAAGAAGCGGCGCATCTGCGTGGCGACCAGCATGCCCTTGTACACGATGGTGCGCGAGCTCATGGAGCACACGTAGAAGATCTTGTCGCGCAGGGCAAACTCGGCGTCGGCCTTTTTCTCGATAGTGCGGCGGCACACGTACAGGCGGCGCTCAAAGGCATCGCCGGCGGGCGTGTCGTCCGGACGGCCCAGGAAGGCCTGCAGGATAGTGGGCATGCAGGCGCGGGCCGTCTCGCCCAGGTCGTGCGGGTCGACCGGCACCTCGCGCCAAAAGAGCAGCGGCACGCCGGCCTCGGCGCAGCCCTCCTCAAACACGCGGCGGGCATCCTCTACGCCCTTGTCGTCCTGCGGAAAGAACAGCATGGCCACGCCATAGTCGCCCTCTGCCGGCAGAATCTGGCCGCACTTTTGAGCCTCTTTACGGAAAAAGTGATGCGGAACCTGGAACAGGATGCCAGCGCCGTCGCCGGTGTTCTTCTCGAGTCCCGTGCCGCCGCGGTGCTCCAAGTTGACCAGAATGGACAGCGCATCGTCCAGAATCTGGTGATGGCGCTCACCGTTGATATCGGCAAGCGCGCCGATGCCACATGCATCGTGGTCGAATTCGGGGCGATAAAGGCCCTGCTGCTGAGCGGAATCTGCCTGCATCGCGATCCTCCCCTAGATATTTAGACAGTCAATTGAATAGGCATACTAGGAGCATCGCCGGCCCGTTGTGTTTCCCACCCGTTTCGAAACAATCGCGTAACGCACGCCCTACGAGTGAGTGCTGCCGACCTCAAGGGCAACAACAAGGGCCCCAGGTTCGGCCTGTAAGCTCACCGCTTCAAACATCTCAATCTGTAACAGGAAGACCCAATTTCCATCCCTAGTTGTTACAGATCAAGACATTTCGGCAATCCCCTTTCACCAGCCTATCCAAATACAACAATTATGTTAGTCTTGGCTAACTGTTTGGCCTAAAACGGGTATCCTTTGCGGCGTCAAGCAAACGGCATGCAGGAGCGCACCATGATCAACCATCTCAAACACCACTTTGGCTCCCCGCGCACCGGTGGCCACGGAGGACTCGACATCGCACGGCATATCGGCCCCGGACTGCTCGTGACCGTCGGCTTTATCGACCCGGGCAATTGGGCCTCCAATATGGCCGCCGGCTCGCAGTTTGGCTACGCGCTGTTGTGGATCATCACGCTGTCCACGATCATGCTCATCGTGCTGCAGCACAACGCGGCACACTTGGGCATCGCCACGGGCATGTGTCTTGCCGAGGCCACGACGCGCCACCTGCCCCGCCTCGTCGGGCGCGCGATACTCGGCAGCGCGTATCTAGCCACGGTCGCCACCGCCATGGCCGAAGTCCTGGGCGGTGCAATCGCGCTTCAAATGCTCTTTGGCCTGCCCGTACGCGCCGGCTGCATCATCGTCGCGGCGGCATCGATTGCCATGCTCATGACAAGCTCCTACAAACGCGCCGCGCGATGGATCATCGCTTTCGTGGGCGTGGTGGGACTTTCGTTTTTAGCCGAGCTTGCACTAGTCAAGGTCGACTGGCCGCAAGCCGCCACAAGCTGGATCACACCCAGTATGCCCACCGGCTCGGCCGCGATTATCGTAAGTGTCCTGGGCGCGGTCGTTATGCCCCACAACCTCTTCCTGCACTCCGAGGTCATCCAATCCATGCACTTCGAAGGCCAAGGCGAGCAGGTTATCGAAGAACGTCTACGCTACGAGCTCTTCGACACGCTCTTTTCGATGGGCGTGGGCTGGGCAATCAACTCGGCCATGGTCATCCTGGCCGCAACGACCTTCTTTGCGCACGGCATTGTCGTAGACGACCTCGCCGTCGCAGCGGCCACACTCTCCCCCATTCTGGGCCCGGCAAGCTCGGCCATCTTTGCGGTGGCACTGCTGTTTGCGGGCATATCGAGCAGTGTAACGGCGGGCATGGCGGCGGGCACCATCACCGCGGGCATGTTCGACGAGGAATACGACATCCACGACCGACACTCCTCGATCGGTGTGGCGGCTTGTTTCGTCGGCGCAGTGGCGGCGTGCTTGGTCGTCCCAAATCCTTTTGAGGGTCTCATCTGGAGTCAGGCGCTGCTGTCGCTTCAGCTGCCGATTACGGTCTTTGTGCTCATACGACTCACCAGTTCGTCCCGCGTCATGGGCAAATACGCAAACTCGCGCCCGCTCAACACGCTGCTCGTAGGGATCGGCGTCATCGTGACGATTCTTGATGTCGTGTTGTTGACAGGAATGTAATGGGGCGGGGCACCTGCCCAGGCAAACGTCTCGATCTGTAACAGGTAAACCCCATTTCGACGTCCAGATGTTACAGATCGAGACAAAAGGTCGGCCGGACTCACGACAGACAGGATCGGCTAACAGCAACCGTGATCCCTTGGGGACGGAGGAAAAGGGTCCCGGCCGGGATATCCGACCGAGACCCTTGGACAGAGCTATGTGTTGCTGCAAGTCGTGTGTCTACGAGTTACTCCTCGACGAGCTCAAACTGATCGGGACCGACGCCGCAGACCGGGCACACGTAGTCCTCGGGCAGCTCGGGCGTGTCGACCTCAACCTCATAACCGCAAACGGTGCACACGAACTTATACGTCTTCTTCTCCTCAGCCATGATGTTCTCCTCTCGAACGTGACTGCTGGTGTACTTGCTTATTAGTATATATTCTCAATAATATTATGCAAGTACTTTTACAGCATTTCTACCCTTGGTACGAAGACGCCTTGGGCGGCGTCTTGCCCTTCAGCACCTTGTGGTAGTAGTCATAGGTCAATGGGGTCTCGTCGCTCAGGCGCTCGGCATCCTCGACCTCGCCAATAAAGAGCAGGTGTGTGCCCACGTCAACGGTGTCAATCAAACGGCAGCTAAACAGGGCCGCCGCGTGCTCGGGCACATAGGGCATGCCTAGTGCGGTCTCGCGCGTCTCGTATTTGGCAAACTTGTCATAGTCGCTGCTGGTGCGGAATCCAAAGTTGCCAATGTAGAGCATATCGGCCGTCTGATCGATCACGGTCAGCGCAAAGGCCTTGGCAGACGTGATAACGCCAGACGTGACATTTTCCTTATTCACGGCAACCGAGATGCGCGGCGGCGTAGACGTCACCTGCACCGCCGTGTTGATGACGCAGCCGGCGCGTAGTCCATCGGCCGCGGCGCTCACCACGTACAGACCGCTCGACATGGTAAAGAACGCAGTTTTGTCCATAACGATCACTCCCCTAACTCGGGATTGAACCTCATGGATGTATGTACCCACAAAAAAGGCGACGCCCATACCGAACGCCGCCTTTGAGACATATGTGTCAGAACAGTAAGCAAGATGGAACGCCCGCAGTTGCGGTGAAATAGGGACTGAATAGCCCCTCAAACAGGCAAAACAGTCCGTATTCCACCGCAACTTATGAAGGGCGGTCAGCGATTACGCTCCTTAAGCGCACGATCGATCTCGCGCTGAACGTCGCGCTTGGCCATGTCCTCGCGTTTGTCGTAGAGCTTCTTGCCGCGACCCAGGCCCAGCAGCAGCTTTACGCGGCCGTCGGTATTAAAGTAGAGCTCCAGCGGCACCAACGCATAACCGCGATTGCGCAGCTTGCCATCGAGAAAATCAATCTCCTTGCGATGCAGCAGCAGACGACGCCGGCGATCGGGATCACGATTCCACACACCACCGTGGCTGTAAGGGTGAATATGCAGGCCCACCAGCCAGCACTCGCCGCCACGAATCAGCGCAAAGGTGTCAGTGATCTGACAGGCGCGCTCGCGAATCGACTTGACCTCGGTGCCGCTCAGCTCAATGCCGCACTCAAACGTCTCGTCGATAAAGTACTCGTGATGTGCCGAACGATTCTTAGAGATGAGCTTGCGCTCGCGCTTACTGGGCATCGTCGGCCTCCTTGGCGCCATCGGAACCCTTGCCCGTAGCTGCGCGCTTTGCCTTGCGCTCGGCGTTGAGCTCGGCATCGCTCTCGCGCACCAGCTTAATGATCGCCGCGCATGCCTCCTCGCCCACCAGGTCGCGGGCACGGACCGTCAGGCGCGTAGCCTCCTGCTTGTCACCGTCGCTTGCAGCATCGGTCGCACACATGATGAGGCAAATGGCAATCTCGGCCGAAGGCGAGGTCGGTACGCCCTGCAACGCCAGCTCGCCCATCACGTGCTCGTCACTCTCCTCGGCGGCATCTGGATAGGCAGCATGGATTTTGTTGAGCAGGCGCGTCGTATGCGCATCGCCAGGGGCCAAGCGCAGCGCCAAGCGCGCGCAGCCCACGGCCGCCGACACGTTCTCGGTCTCGGGCTCAAGGAAATACTGGCCCAAGTTGGCGTAAGCGCGGGCGGCGCACTTGCCGTCACTCGCACGCTCCAGCACCGAAAACGAAAGCGAAGCCCACTCCTGCTTGTCCTCGAGCACACGGAACAGCTCGGCCAGATCCAGTCGGTAGTTGCAGTTCATGGGGTCCCAGCGCACGGCCTGCATCAAAGCATTACGAGCACTCACGTAATCCTGCTGGCGAATGTAGGCAAACGCCATGTCGGAATACAGGCGGTCAAAGGGCACCTCGACCTGCACCAGCTCGCGCGGATCCTTTTCCACGCGACGATAGGCCAAGCGCTCAAACTTGCTATCGAAGCTAAAGTACTGGCGATTCTCCTCCGTCTTGCACTCGGCATCGATATACTCCTCGGCGAGCTCAACCAGACGCTCCAACAGCGGCGTCGCCGTGGCCAGGTCGCCCTGCGCCAGATAGTTCTCGGCATACGTGATGTCTTGCAGGCTGATGGGCAGATCCATGGCTACTCCTCGATCTGAGCGAAACACGGCAGGCGCCGTATATACGGTCAATACACAAAACCCGGGTCTCTTTCGAGGCCCGGGCGTTCATTTTGTGGTAGCCCGTACCAGATTCGAACTGGTGATCTCCGCCTTGAGAGGGCGGCGTCCTAAACCGCTAGACGAACGGGCCATATGTAGCAAATGCAATGGCTGGGATGGAGGGAGTCGAACCCCCATTGACGGAACCAGAATCCGCTGTCCTGCCATTAGACGACATCCCAATGACTGCATCGCTGCGCTCGGCTGTGCCTTTGCGCAAGAAAGAAATATACGGGAAGTTCTACGGTGACGCAAGCCCCATTTTTAACTTTTTTGAAAATCGGCCAATTTGGCCCGATTTAGCCCAACCCGTGAAGGACCTGTGAAGCCAACCGCTGTACACGAAGGGCAAAACGCCGTGAGCGGTAGCCGTCAACCGTTGGCAGATTCTACCGTGAAAACGATAGCACCAGGCAACACAATCGAAGTATCAATGATCGCGTAGATATCGAGGCGCCATGGACGAAGAGCTTGATTACCTATGGGAGACCCTGGGCCTCGAGATCACTGCCGACCTTTGGCCCGAACGGGACAAAATTCACCCCACGTTACGCCCCGCCATTACTGTGGTGCAGGCAAAATACCGCCGTGCATCCTTTTTAATCATGCGGATGTCATGGCACGCGGGACTCCCCGACCTTAAGCGAATCCAGGCAAGCATCGTCGAGCTGTCCGGCATGCCGACCGTCATATCCGAGGCGCACCTGGAGCAGCGCCAGCGCGAGCGACTGCAACAGCAGCGGATTCCCTTTATCTGCCCCGGCATTCAGGCATACCTGCCCTTTATGGACGAAGAGTACTGGAGCGACACGCCCGACAAGCACGTAAAGATCTACGACCCACACGAATGGGCGCAGCTGGAGGACTGACTGGGGCAGGCCCGCCGGCGGAAAGTGCGTCCCAGTTTTCAAGCTCAAACTGGTCCCCACTTTCCCGTAGAGCCTCCAACCGGAAACCGTGTCCCAGAATCAGCACTCGAAACGGGGCGCAGTTTCCGCAGCTGCTACAGCAGTGCCTCGGCCCAGGCCGCTTCCTTAAAGCCTGGAATCGCAAAGTCATCGCCCACCAGCAGCGGGCGCTTAACCAGCATGCCGTCGGTCGCCAACAGCTCGTAACATTCCTGATCCGTCATCCCCGCGTCCAGGCGCGCCTTCAGGCCAAGCTCTCGATACTTCATGCCCGACGAGTTAAAGAAGCGACGCACCGGCAGCCCCGAACGCGCAATCCAGGCCGCAAGTTCCTCGGCCGAAGGATTGTCTGTAACAATATCGCGATCGACGTACTCAACCCCATGCTCGTCCAACCAGGCCTTGGCCTTTTTACACGTCGAGCATTTGGGATATTCAACAAACAGCACTGCCATGGGGATTCCCTTCTTAGAAAAGACAAGTGTCTGGCAGACAGCGCACCGATGGCCATCTGCGACCGATGCCGATATTGTAGCCAGCGCCGACGTACAGGTGGTCGCGGTTTTCCATCTTGAGGTTAACGTCTCGCATGGGCGCCAATGGGACAGGTCGCGCGCCCAGCCAGCGCGGCCGCCAGCAGCACCAACAGCATGGCGACAACGTAGCCCGCGGCGTCAAAGCCTAAGTCGATAACGTCAAAATGACGGCCGGGAACAAAAATCTTATGCACCTGATCGACGACGGAGCAAACGGCGCAAAAGGCCAGGACGGGCACGCACCGCAATCGGGTGAGCGACGCGCGCTTATCCAAGCACACCGCCGCCGACGAGGCAAACAGCCCAACAAAGAAGAACTCTACGGTATGGGCGACACGACGGATGTTGGTGCCCATCCACATGCGGACGGGGGCAAGCGGGTCGGGGTGGGCGACGGCAGCCGTTGAGCCCGCG
>CALKBB010000068.1 GCA_937989795.1 uncultured Collinsella sp.
GTATTCTTGCGTTTGCCGGTGCCCTGCTTATGGGCATCGGCGGCGGTATCGGCTTAGTCGGCACCCTGCTGGCCATTGTCGGAGCCGTGCTCTATGTGCTCGAGCGAACCGGTCGCCCCGTGATCTCGCGCCTGGGTAAAACGGGCGTGAGCCAAAACGTCATCGCCTACCACAAGGCGTCGGGCCCGCTTGCCTCTCCGCGCAATCGCCCGGTTGTCGTCGTCGCGCACTATGACTCCCCGCGCGCCGAGCTGCTCGCTCGCGAGCCCTATGCACCGTACCGAGCGCTAATCGCCAAGTTGCTCCCGATTGCCACGATTGCTCCCGCGGCTATTGCCGTCCTGCGCATCTTGCCGCTTCCCGGCGCGTTGAAGGTCCTGCTGTGGATTGTCGCGATCCTTGTCTCTCTCGTGGCTCTTGCCAATGCCGCCAATATTATTTCCAATCGTTTTGTCCTTCCCTACACGTCCGGCTCGGTTTGCAACAAGTCGTCTGTTGCCGCCATGCTGGGTGTCATGGATAACGTCGCCCCCTATCAGGGTGAGAACGAGTTTCCTGACGATATTCCGTTCGACACGTATTTTGGCGAGCAGAAGCGTCGCGCCGAGGAGATGGCGCGTGCGGCGGCCGAGTATGCCGCGGCCCAGCAGCAAAACGATTACGGCAATACCATCGAGTACGAAGAGCCTGCCTATACCGAGGATGAGTATGGCCAGCCGGTCGCTCCCGAGGGTGAGCAGGGCGAGGCTTTTGATGAGCAAATCGATGGATTCGAAGGTGCCTCTGCCGACGAGACCCTGATTGGCGTCATCGCACCCGAGCCCCAGGTCCAAGATATTCCGGACGAGGAGCCCGTTGCGGACGAGTCCACTGCCGAGTCGGCAGAGGAGCCTGCCGCGGCTGAGCAGGTCGAGCCCGAGCCCAAGCTTTATCGCAACGCCGCCGGTAACATCCGATTTGGCTCGGATGCCATCCGTGCCCTGGGCATGCTTCCCGAGTCTTGCACGCTCGATTACGAAGAGGGCGAGGAGCCGACGTTTGAGCCCGCGCCCCAGCCCGATCCGGTCGTGGTTGCGCAGCCCGATGAGGCCAATGTCATCGAGGCGGAGGCCGATGCGGAGACTGCCATCGATCCCGCAGCCGGTCTGGACGTCATGGCGCCTGCCCCGGCACCTGAGGAGCTCGATAATACCGAGGACGATTACGATGCATATCCGCAGCGCGTGTCCTATGAGAGCGACACCGATTTCTCTGCCGAGCTTCCGGTGACGACGCCCCATGCCGATATCGCTTCCGCGTTTGCTTCGTTCGGTGCCAGTGCCTCCCATTTCTTTAAGGGGGCATTCGCAAAGGGCAAGAAGCTCGTCGACGACTTTGAGGAAAAGCGCGCTGTTGCCCGCGAGGCAGCCGAGCGCGAGGCTGTGGCCCAACAACAGGCGGCCGAGGCTGAGCGTGAGCGCGCAGCACAGGAATTTGAGCAAAACGACGCCGAACAGCCGATGTCCGTTGATGTTGCAGACGCCACGACGTCTTTCGAGGCGCCGCAGCCTTCGTCTGCTGATGCTGCCGAGGAGACGACGACCTTCGAAACCCAACAGCCGGTCGACAGCACTGTGTCGTTCGATGCCACGATGACGTTTGAGAAGCAGGGCACCGCTATCGCCGAGCCCCTTTCCGCTCCTGACGAGGATGAGCCTGCTGCGCCCGATACGGTCGAGGATCAATCCGCGGCGGAACAGGTCGCTGCGGACAGTTCCGAGCAAGAGCCTGAGCCCGTGGCCCCCGAAGCTCCGCAGACGGATGAGTCGAGGCCTTACTCTACGCAGATCTTCACTATGCCCGCACCGAGCGATCCCGGCGCGACGGTTGCCAACGCTGTTCCGTCGCAGGCCGAGACGGTCGATGCTCTGATGGCTCAGATTTCGTCTCAGGCGTCGCCGCGCCCGAACATGAACATTCCCGATCCGGCGTCTGCGCCGGCTCCCATGTCCTCTGCGTCTCCGCTGGCCTCGGTCCCCGATCCCTCGATGCCTTCGATGCAGCAGGCCAATGTCGCCTCGCGCACCTCGCTGTTCGACCTTCCCGACCCTTCGGCTCAGGTCAACGATCCCTTCTCGACGGCACAGGGTCCCGAGCCCACATCGGCTCCGGTTGTTCCTCCCATGCCGGCCACCTCGGATGTTCAGCCGTTTGAGACCATCTCGGCTCCTGCCGCTTCGAGCGCCAAGCCGCAAAAGCGCGGCTTGGGAGGCCTGCTCGGTCGCAAAAAGAAAAACGAGCAGGACAGCATGAGCGATTGGCTTGGCGTCGAGGATGATTACGACGCCAAAAAGTCTGGTCGCGGCATCGGCTCGTGGGATAACTTCGAGGATGACGACGACGGCTGGAAGGGTGGTGCCACGTCTTCCGATGGAGCTTCCACTGAGGATATGCTCGCTGCCGTTACCTCCATGGGTGATGACGAGCTGCTTGGCCACGACATCTGGTTTGTGGCTACAGGCGCTTCCGATTGCGACGGCGCCGGTATGAAGACGTTCCTGGCCGCGCATCGCGACAAGCTCCGCGGCGTGTTCTTTATCAACCTTGAGTCCATTGGTGCCGGCAGGCTTTCGGTCGTGACGGTCGAGGGCGAACAGCAGTTGCTCAAGGGTGATCGACGCATCATGAACCTGGTCAATAAGGTGTGCAAGTCGTTCCATGTCGATTGCGGTGCATTTGAGATGCCCTATGCCAAGACCGACGCCTATGCTGCGCTCGAGGCAAGTCGACGCGCCCTTACCATTGCCGGCGTTGACGGTCCGCGTCTGGCGTGCGCTTACACCGAGGACGATCTGCCGCACAACGTCAATCCGACAAATATCGCTACGGTGTCCGAGGTCGTGACCGAGGTCATTCGTCGTTCGTAGGTTGACCTCTAAGGAGTCTGCGTGTTTTCGTACATCAAGCGCCACTGGCCCATCTATCTCATCTTGGCCCTGATCGCCATTGCCCTTGGTTTCGGGGCCGCGTATATCGTTGGTGTTAAAGGCTCAACGCCTGAGTCCACGATTAACGAAGAAGTGGAGCACGAGCAGAGTTTGGGAGCCGATGGCATCTCCGAGTCTGATCAAGCGCTCATTGACGGTGGGTCTGCATCTGTGGAATAGCCACTGCGCTACACATGAAAAAAGAGCCGGGAGACGGGCTCGCCTCTTTTTTATTGCGTCAGCAACGCTTCGACGCCAGCTTTAGATGGGCAAACCAGATTGCCGCGGCGCCGGAGGTCATGAAGGCGGTGAGGCAGGCGGCGATGGGAAGGGAACCCGTCGCTGGTAAATCTTGCGGCATGGTGCATCGCTGGATGACGCGATCCTCGTCATGTGATTCAAGGTTGCTGCCCCCGCCATTACGGCAGAGGTCAACGCGAGCGCTGTTGGCGAGTGCGTTCTGGGGCGTGTAAGACGACGCGGCCTGCATATGGATGACGGCGCCGTGGATATCCGAGTCAAGGACGGCGCTCGCATCATCAAGGTCGTCATGCTCGTCTTTGAGATCCTCACTGTTCCAAGAGTCTGCAGCGCCTCTTGTCGTGAAGTCGGCCGATACGGCCCCGTATTCAAGACGAATGCCTGTGATGGCGGTATCGCCCAAAAGAGCGAGCTCTTTTGCCTCGAGGGTGACTGATTCCGTTGTTGGAATATCTGCTTTCCAAAGATGCCAACCGCCGTAATCGACCATGCGCAAATCGTTGCCTAAGAGCTTTTTGACCTCATCCGTTTCGAGCCAAGGGTTGTCATGCCCGTCACTGAGCGTTGCGTTGACTTGTTCGTCCGTATCGGTGCCTTCCGCTGGCGACGTTCGATACCACACGTTGCAAAGACCGTCGAAGTCCCCGGCCGCAATAGGGGTTTCGATGGCGATAAGTCTGGCAGTGCCGTCTTTGGCACACTCGAGATCGTCGGTGATGGTGAATTCATCAACCCAGGTATTCGACTCATTTTTAGCATCGAGCGTATAGGAGAAGGAGCCGTCCGTATCGGATTGTGTCACGGCCCGGTTTTTGCCATCACCGTTGGCGACGAGACCCTTACCGATAGGGCGGCCGATCTCTTGCCGCTTGTCGACTCTGCCCTCGACCTCGATGGGTGTGTCCTTCATGGCCGCCGTCTGCACTTCTCCCGTCGCTTTAATTTCAAACGTCATGTCTTGAGCAAGGTCGTAGGTGCGCGGGGACATCGCTTCGCACAAGGTGTAGGTGCCGGGCAAAAGGTGTTCGATGCGATGCGGTTTGTCAGAGGAGGTCCAAGCGTCAATTTCGGTTCCGTCGGAGTCGTGGAGGGAGAGCCTGGCGCCTTCCACTTCTTGGTTGCCCGCCAGATCGACTTTGGAGATGTCGATTTTGGTGTAGTCGTTAGAGACATCGAGGTGCGCTTTGACCGTGGGTGTTTCCTGGTCGACATACGACAGCTCGACGGTGTGGGTGCCTTGGTCGAGCAGGTATCCTTCGGGCGCCTGTACCTCAATAACCTCATAGATGGCAGTTCCGCACCCCAGCGAAAGATGATTCGCGCACGCAAATCCCCGCTCGTCGGTCGTGACGGTGGTGACGGTTTCGCCGTCCAGGGCAACAATGCTGCCGTCGGGGCGCACGATATCGCCCGCGGCGCGGATATCAAAAACAGCGCCGGCAAGGGCGTGTCCGTCTACGGTATCGTTCTTAACGATCTCGATGCTTCCTGTTGCCGCGTCGTCGCAAAACGAGGCGACCGCGACGGGCGTTAAGTTCGTGTCGGCGGGAATCGTTATCTCTAGATCTTCTCCAACAAGATACGGTTCCTTGGCGGAAGTCTCTCGAATGTAATATGTGCCCGGGTTGAGCGATTCGGGCAGGGTGACGGTGCCGGTTTCATCGGTCGTAAAGGTATTCATAACGGTATGGGCGGGATGCCAGGATGTTTGCGAGATGGGCTCACGGTTGCCATTGAGCAACTGAAAGGTGAACCCGGCGAGTGGTACGGCGGATCCAGTCTGAGCATCGCACTTCACGATTTGAAGATGTGTCGACAGGGCGTGGTTGTCTACGATGTACTGAAGTTCTGCGCCGTCCGAGATCTGCTCTGCCGTAATAGTCCATTCCCCTGCCTGCTTAAAGCCGTCGGGCACGGTGCCGGCAACTTCGCGAACGGTGTAGCCGGCACGGTCATACGGTATGGTTCCGCTGACGCCATCGGGACGCCCTCCTGCGCCAAACCATGCTCCAGCCTGGTCTTTGGTCGATGTGAAGCCGTAGATATTGGTGGTCAGCGTTCCAACAACCTGCTGCGAAGTGTTGCTTACCACTTCAAAGACCACGCCTTCCGCCGGCTGCTCTATACCAGACCCATCGCTATTGCCGTAGTCCTTGAACTTTGAAATCTCGAGGTCAAAAGCGATAGGGGTGTTGGGGATGCGGCGCTCGAGCTCAACGACACCTGCGTCTCCGAGCTGGTCGGCCCCGATGGTGTAGCTCCAGGCTTCATCGGAGGGCAGATAGCCCTCGGGAGCTCTCGACTCATAGATGGTAAAGGTGCCCAGGGGGATGTCGGTAAGTGTTGCCCAGCCGTCCTCATCCGTCGTGAGGGTGTGCGTCCAGCCCGGGGTAGACTGTGAGACGCAGGTGAACTCAGCGCCGGCAAGTGACGCGCCGACTTGAGGACCTGCCCCTGTCGCGGCATCGACCTTTGCGATGCGCAGGGTAATGGTACCGGGCCGCTCATCGATGACGACATTCCCGCCGTCATCGCTGGTGGAAAAAGCGATGTGGTCACTCCTAGGGATATAACCCGCTGGAGCTTTGGTTTCGACCAGATAATATGCCGTGTTGGGCAAAAGTGTCGCCTGTGCGCGACCGCTGCTGTCCATCTGGATGCTGCCGACACGTTTGTCGCCGGCGCTTTCATAGATGTCGAACCTCGCTCCGTCGAGCCTGTAGGTATCGTTTTCGCTTGTGATGGCGGCGTTGGCTGACTGTTTTTGGAAGGATACGGAGACGGCTGGGAGCACGTAGAGCATGTCTTGACGCTTGCTGCCGCCCGACACAGTTCCCAAATAGCGCCGCGCGCGATGCGGTGCGGCTTTAATGCTTCCCGACTTGGCGCTGTCGTGGAGCCAGCGCGCTGCGGCAACGACCTCATTGTCGGCGGTAAAGTGCCCACTCTTGGTTTTGCCCTGAGCGGTCGTGTAGGAGTAGGTGCCGTCGACATGGGTAGTGCCGTTGAGCATCCATACGGCAAGCTGGGTGGCGGCGCGGGCGCGATCAGGTGAAAGATGGTAACCGCCAAACGACGTGGCGGTAGGATATCCGTGACAAACGATTGCCGCGAACTCGTCGTCGAGCCACATCCAGCCTTGATCAAAGTTGAGCCATGGGCCGCCCGGCTTGGTGGGGCCGGGACGCTCCTGGTTCATGCAGTAGGCAATCGAGGCGTCTTGAGCTTCATACTTGCCGATGAAGAAGGGCCCACAATCATCGCTAATAGTGCGGAAGCCGAGCTGATCGTAGCCGTCGACGGCAAATGCAGTTCCCGGTGCCAGGCAGCCGATCAGTAAAAAGAGGACTAGGAGCAGCGATCCTGCTGTGATTGCGCTGTGGACAGAGTGCGTGGGTGTGTTGGACATGGCTGCTCCTTATCCCTCGTGCACCGCATGGGGAGGCCGCGGCGCGTAGGATGAGGCTACCCCCAAGGTTCATGCGGGTAAGTACCGGAACCTGACCAAACGCTTGCCAAATATCTGACAAATGGCGCCTACGAAAGACAATGGAATAAATCTGCAGTTAGACAACGGTAAATAGAAGAGCCTACAGGTCCCCATCTTCACAATTGGCCCGATTTCAGGACGATTCTCCACAGCTAAAACAAGCATTGTCACCTTGTATGGAACAAGACAACCGCGTTATACTATCCCCCACATATGCGGGCATCGCCAAGTGGTAAGGCATCAGCTTCCCAAGCTGACACTCGCGGGTTCGAGTCCCGTTGCCCGCTCCAAAAAAGCAAAAGCACGACACCGTTTCGGTGTCGTGCTTTTTTCAACAAAGCGCCGGGACTCGAACCCGACAGGGTGCGAGCGTTAAATAAACGCGAAGCGTTTATAGCGAGCAGGCAAGGGAGCCGATAGGCGACCGCAGCCGGTGCGGATTTGCGAAGCAAATACGCAGAAGTCCCGTTGCCCGCTCCGCCGAGCACGGGAGACATGGGGACGGCCGATTCAACAAAGTCTTCCCCCGCGGCTTCGTGAGGCCGAGGGGCCCGCCTGAAGCCGGTGCGTATTTGCGAAGCAAATACGCGGACGTCCCCACGCCCGCTCTTGCGGCAAAATGTTAGGTTAATGCCTGCTGCCCATACTTGCACCTGCGCACGGTACAATGGTTAAGTTACGACCAACGTGCCAATAACCAAAAAGGAGCCGCTATGATCGATCGCTATACCCGCCCGGAGATGGGACACATCTTCTCCCTCGAGAACAAGTACGCCATTTGGCAGGAAATCGAGGTCTTGGCCTGCGAGGCCCAGGCGGAGCTCGGCAAGATCGGCATTTCTAAAGAGGAAGCCCAGTGGATCCGCGACCATGCCAACTTTGAGAAGGCAAAGGTCGATGAGATCGAGGAAGTCACGCGCCACGACGTTATTGCTTTCCTGACCAACATGAAGGAGTACATCGACGCCGATGTTCCCGAGGGCGACCCCAAGCCCAGCCGCTGGGTTCACTACGGCATGACCAGCTCCGACCTGGGCGATACAGCTCTGTGCTACCAGCTCACCCAGGCCTGTGACCTGATTATCGAGGACGTCAAGAAACTCGGCGAGATCTGCAAGCGTCGTGCCTTCGAGGAGCGCAACACGCTCTGCGCCGGCCGTACTCATGGCATCCACGCCGAGCCGATGACCTTCGGCATGAAGTTTGGCTCTTGGGCCTGGGAACTCAAGCGCGATCTGGGCCGTCTTGAGGATGCCCGCAAGAACGTTGCCTTCGGTGCCATCTCGGGTGCTGTCGGCACGTACAGCTCCATCGAGCCGTTTGTCGAGGAGTATGTCTGTGAGCACCTGGGTCTGGTTCACGACCCGCTGTCCACGCAGGTCATCAGCCGCGACCATCACGCCTACCTCGCCGGCGTCCTTGCCACCACGGCAGCCACCTGCGAGCGCATCGCTACCGAGGTTCGCAATCTGCAAAAGACCGATACGCTCGAGGCCGAGGAGCCGTTCCGCAAGGGTCAAAAGGGCAGCTCCGCCATGCCGCACAAGCGCAACCCGATCACCATGGAGAAGGTCTGCGGCCTGTCGCGCGTCGTGAAGTCCAACGCCCAGGTCGCCTTCGACAACGTCGCCCTGTGGCACGAGCGCGATATTTCGCACTCCTCTGCCGAGCGTGTCGCCCAGGCCGATAGTTTCATCGCGCTTGACCACATGTTCCAGTGCCTCATCCGCGTTATCGACGGTCTGCAGCTGTATCCCGCTCGCATGATGGCCAACCTCAACAAGACTCGCGGCCTCATCTTCTCCTCCAAGGTGCTGCTGGCCCTCGTCGATACGGGTATCACCCGCGAGGACGCCTACGCTATCGTGCAGGAAAACGCCATGGCTACCTGGCACGAGGTGCAGGATTGCGTCTCCGGCCCCACCTTTAAGGAGCGTCTCGAGGCCGATCCGCGCTGCACCGTCAGCCAGGAGAAGCTCGACGAGATCTTCGATCCGTGGGACTTCCTCACCCGTATCGACACGGTCTTTGATCGTCTGGAGCAGCTGAGCTTCGAGTAGGCTCGGGCATAACGTTAGCTTTTTAGGGCGCTTTGCTGGTAATGTGTGTTGCCGGCAAAGCGCCTCGTTGCATTTAGGGAAAGACGGGGATAATAGTCGTCTCGAATAACATTCTGAGAGGGGATCGCATGATTTCGTTTGATTACAAGCCTCAGGGCGTGTGTGCTCGCAATATCCACCTTGACCTTTCCGATGACGGCAACAAGGTGATGGGCGTTGAGTTTACCGGCGGCTGCGACGGCAATCTCAAGGCTATCTCCAAGCTGGTCGAGGGCGCTCCTGCCGATCGCGTAATCGAGGTTCTCGCCGGTAATACCTGCGGTATGAAAAAGACCTCTTGCGCCGACCAGCTTACGCGCGCTATCGAGGCCGCTCGCACCGAGATCGCCTAATGGGTATCGCCGACCACATCAAGAACGGAATATCGCGCCGTGGCTTTGTGCTCGGCGGTGCTGCCGCAGGCGCTGCCACGGTGCTTGCCGGATGCTCGAAAAAAACGGGCACCAGCGACGATGCCGCCGGCGAGCCGCAGGTTATCAAAGATGACTCAAAAATCGTCTCGATTACGGATGAGTATGAGGCTGTTGACATCGACCTCGAGCCTGCGGCTTCATGGACATTGCCACTGGGTACGCTGCTGTACTATTGCGATGGCGATTACGCCGCAGCCATGATGGCTCCGGCATCGGCGCGGCATGCCAACACGCTCGGTGTGCTCAACTTGGGCGACGGTTCGCTCACAACGCTCATCGAGGATCCCGTCGAAGGTGCAGGGTATTCGTTTTACGATGTCCGCGCCGGCGATGGCGTGTTTGCTTGGGTCGAAATGAACTTTGCGAACGCATCGTGGAAACTCTATGCGCAAAATACGGCAGGTGCGTCGCTTGTCGGCGATGTAGTCGAGCTCGACCGAGGCGGCAAGGACTACGATCCGCCACTGTTCACGGCGTTCGGGTCGTCCGTCATTTGGTACAAGATGCCTGCTGCAGGCGGCAATAAGACGAGTCACGACTCGTATTGCTACCGGCGCTCGCTCGATGAGGCAAAGGCCGAGGCCATTTGGAAATCAACGGGTCGCTTTGCATCCGCCCCGCGCGTGAGTGACGGTATCTTGACCATATCTCCGCGTGTGCGCAATGACGAGGGCGTCTACTACGGCATGACGGCGATCGACCTGACGGACGGCAACAATACCAAGAGGGCTCAGCTGGTCCTTCCCTCATCGGTGTCTCCCTTCGAGGCCGTATATATGGGCGACACGTTTGTGTTCTCCATTGAGGCCACCTATAACGGCGTGGGAAGTCTAGGCAACGTGGGCACCTATATCGCTAACGAGAACGGGACGTTCCTATTCCTGTCGCGCGAGCCGCTTGCGTGTGCTGCCGGCAGAAAGGGAAAATATCTGGTTAAGGTTCAGGCCTCGCATTTTCTGATCGATACCTCCGCCAAAACCTATGGTTCGCTGCTGTCGCCCGACCGCGCTCTCGAATATGGCGATTATCCAGCTACGGCGGGTAAATCGAATACGTTTTTAACCTATGCCACGGTGCGTAATAGCCAAGGAATTCCCGAGACGGTCACCGCCCGCCTGTTCTCTCTTTAGCGCCGAGGGGTTAAAAAGGCGCCAACGGGGGAATAAGCGCGTTGTAATTGTGAGTGCCGCCCGCCGAGCCGCCGCACTGTAGCGGTGCTCGGTGGGCATAGGTGCGTTAAAATGGGCTTGTTCTTAGTTAATTGAGACAGGGGGGCCGTGTTATGGCTTCAGATGCAAAAAAGATTCTGCTGGTCGAGGACGAGAAGGCAATCCGTGACGCTGTCGCTGCCTATCTCGAGCGCGAGGGCTACTGGGTTGTTGGCGTCGGCGACGGCCAGTCTGCGATCGAGGAGTTCGAGAAGCACCAGTTCGACCTGGTTGTACTTGATCTTATGCTCCCCAAGATTCCCGGCGAGCGCGTTTGCCGCACTATCCGCGATACCTCGGATGTGCCCATTATCATGCTTACCGCCAAGGGCGAGATCGAGGATCGTATCATCGGCCTCGAGCTTGGTGCCGACGACTACCTGATCAAGCCATTCTCGCCGCGCGAGCTCGTCGCCCGCGTCCGTGCCCTGTTCCGCCGTGCTCACCAAGCCGATGAGCCGGCCGTCGAGGTGCTTGACTTCGGCGATCTGGTCATCGATATCTCGGGCCACAAGATTTTGGTCGAGGGCAAGGAAGTCGACCTGACGGCTTCCGAGTTTAAGTTGCTCACCACGCTTGCTCGTCATCCCGGTCGTGTCTATAACCGTATGGAGCTGGTCGAGAAGGTGCTCGGCTACGACTTTGAGGGTTACGAGCGCACCATCGACAGCCACGTGAAGAACCTTCGCGCCAAGCTGGGCGACGACCCCAAGAAGCCTAAGTGGCTCTACACCGTTCACGGTGTCGGCTATCGCTTTGAGGCCCCGGCCAAGACCGATAAGTCGGACGAGAAATAGGGAAATCACATATGACACCTGCGCGCTTTGAAATCGGACAAAAGCACAAGCAGGAGAACGAGGCGGGTTCCAAGGCAAGTTGGAACACGCCTCGTTCCGATTCACGGCCAACGATGAGCTATCCCTCGCGCATGGCACTTGCTTTTGCTCTGACATCGCTCATGACGGTATTGGTGCTGGTGGGCGTTGTCTCCGTTGTGTGGGGTACCGTCTTTTCGGATTACACGCGCTCCAATATCGTCGAGATTGCCAATTCTGCCGCCGAAAAGCTTGCGACGTCGTATGAGGAAAACGGCAATTGGACTGCGGGCGAGCTGCGCACGGTCGCGACATCGAGCTTGGTGTCCGACGACCTGGGTATGCAGGTCGTCAACAAGAAGGGCGTTGTCGTCTATGACGACTCATGGCCTTCGGCAAGTGCGACTGCCGATGTGCGCGAGAGCGGATCGCCGTCGAGCGGATCGAGTGGTAAAAAGGCATCGCATAGCCCGGTCTCGTCGGCGCCCACCGACTCCGACAGCGTTGCCAACGTCGAAATCATAACGTCTTCTGGCGAGCATGTCGGACAGGTAAAGCTATGGGCCATCGGCTCCGATGCTCTGCTCACCAAGGCAGACTCAGCGTTTAGGGAGAAGACCTTTAACGCCATGGCCCTTGCCGCGGTTGTTGCGGTCTGCATCTCGGTTGTTATCGGATCGTTCGTGTCGCGCATGCTTACCAGACCGATTCATCGTATTACCAGCACGGCCAAGCAAATTCGCGACGGCGATCTGTCCGCTCGTACCGGTTTGCGCGGCGATGACGAAATCGATCAGCTGGGTGAGACCTTTGACGAGATGGCCACCTCGCTCGAGAAAGATATGAAGCACGAAAAGCGCCTGACTTCCGATGTGGCTCATGAGCTACGCACGCCGCTCATGGCAATGCTTGCAACGGTCGAGGCCATGCAGGACGGCGTGTATCCCACCGACGATGAGCATTTGGAAACCGTTGCTTCCGAGACGCGCCGCCTGGCACGTCTGGTGCAGCAGATGCTCGACCTATCGCGCATGGAAAACAGCACGGCGCCGCTCAACCTTGAGCCGGTGGACATGGTTCCCTTTGTGCGATCTATCGTCAACGCTCAGGAGCGCCTGTTTGTTGACCGCGATCTGCGCTTGCGCTTTGCTGACGAGACCCAAGGTCACGACGATGTCGTCGAGGCCGATCCCGACATGATCATGCAGTGCGTCATCAACCTCATGAGCAACGCCATGCGCTACACCCCCGAGGGCGGCTGGGTCGTAGTGTCGGTGCTCAGTGACCGCAAACATGTCAGTATTGCCGTTTCGGATACCGGTATCGGTATTGCCAAGGACGATCTGTCGCGTATCTTCGGACGATTTTGGCGCGCCGATGCCAGCCGCGCCCGCGAAGCCGGCGGCCTGGGCGTTGGCCTCGCCGTGACCAAGCAGATCGTCGAGCGTCACCATGGCTACATATCCGTGGAGTCGGAGCTTGGAAAGGGTACGACTTTTACGATTCATCTGCCCCGCGAGCACACGGCGGACGCGGCATCTACTACAATGGAGCACTAGCTTTTCGCTATTCGGTGAAGGAGGGGCCGCGTCCCTGCCGCTCCGAGTTCGCGAAAACATGCGGGAAAGAACCCGCATTTCTGTCGTATTTAGGTAAGGAGTGACTCACGTGACAACGATGGAGCGTCGTCCGGATTCCCGTGGCAAGGTTCGTGATATCTACGATGCCGGCGAAAACCTGTTGATGGTCGCCACCGATCGCATTTCTGCGTTCGACTTTATTCTTCCCGACGAGATTCCTTTTAAGGGAGAGGTGCTCAACCGCATCTCGGCGTTCTGGTTCGACAAGTTTGCCGATATCGTCCCCAACCACCTCGTCTCCATCGACCCGGCGGATTTCCCTGAGGAGTTTGCTGAGTATCGTGACTACCTCGCTGGCCGCGCCATGCTGGTTAAGAAGGCCCAGACGATTCCCATCGAGTGCATCGTCCGCGGCTATCTGACCGGTTCGGGCAAGAAGACCTACGACGAGAACGGAACCGTCTGCGGCATCCAGCTGCCTGAGGGCCTAACCGAGGCCTCCAAGCTCCCCGAGCCGCTGTTCACCCCGTCCACGAAGGCCGAGATCGGTGATCACGACGAGAATATCTCGTTTGAGCGTTGCTGCGAAATCGTTGGCGAGGACATCGCCACGCAGATTCGCGATCTGTCTCTCAAGATCTACAAGGCTGCCGCCGAGTATGCAGCGACCCGTGGCATCATCATTGCCGACACTAAGTTTGAGTTTGGTGTCATCGATGGCAAGGTCACGCTGATCGACGAGTGCCTCACGCCCGACTCCAGCCGTTTCTGGCCTGCTGCCAGCTACGAGGAGGGCAAGATCCAGCCTAGCTACGACAAGCAATTCGTCCGCAATTGGCTCAAGGCCAACTGGGATATGACGGGGGAGACCCCGCATCTGCCCGCCGAGGTCATCGATGGCACGTCCGAGCGCTATCGCGAGGCCTTCCAGATCATCACGGGCTCCCAGTTCACAAGTATGAAGGAGAACGCGTAAGTGAGTACCCGCAGCGCCACGAACAAGCGCACGCAATCCCGTGAGGTTACCGGGGTTGCGCGCAAGTCCGCCGCATCCGCCAAGCCCGCTCGTCAAGCAGCGAGTTCTGTTCACGTCGTGCCGGCATCGTCCAAGGCACGTCGCAAGGAGCTCGAGAAGGGCGAGAGCCTCGAGGGCCTCTCTAAAGAGGAAAAGCGCGCCCGCAAGGCTAAGCAGCGCGCCAAGGAGGATCGCATCTACACGGTGTCGAATATCCTCCTCAAGCAGGATGAGGACTACACCAAGCGCCGCCGCATCTGGTGGGCCGTGCTCACTATCGGCATGGTGCTCGTCGTGGGCATTTGGGCTTCGCTGTACTTCGCTCCCGCCGGTATGGTGTCCAGCCCCGTCCAGATGGTCGGCATCGTTTTGTCCTATGTCGTCATTCTGGGCGACTTCATCTACGACTTCGTGCGCATCCGTCCTCTGCGTAATATGTACCGCACGCAGGCCGAGGGCATGTCCGACAACAAGCTCAACGCTGTTATCGAGCGTTCGGCTGCCGAGGAGGACAAGAAGGCCTCTAAGAAGAAGTAGCGTTACAACCTATAGATATCGCTAAGATATAAGGCGCGTCGTTTTTGCGGCGCGCCTTTTTACTGTTCTATAGATAGATGGAGTGGCACATGATTCGAGCTGCCCTAACGGTCGAGGAAGCTCTTGAGGGCATGAAGACCCTTGAGCTCAAGATTAAAAATTATGCGCGTCTCGTTGTCCGCAAGGGCGTAAACGTTAAGCCCGGCCAGGAGGTCGTCGTTCAGTCTCCCGTTGAGTGCGCTTCGTTTGCGCGCATGGTGGTTGCGGAGGCTTATGACGCCGGTGCCGGCCACGTGACGGTCATCTGGGCCGACGACGCCGTGACGAGGCTTACGTACGAGCATGTCGAGAAAAGTTACTTTGAGCAGACTCCCGAGTGGAAGCGCATGCAGCTGGATTCGTTGGCTCAGGACGGTGCCTGCTTTATCTTTATCGAGGGTGCTGACCCCGCTGCTCTCAAGGGCATCGATCCTGCCAAGCCCGCTGCCGCTTCCAAGGCGAGGAACACACAGTGCAAGATTTTCCGCCGCGGACTGGATTACAACATCAACCCGTGGTGCATTGCCGGAGCGCCGGTTGTTACGTGGGCGCGCGAGGTGTTCTCGGGTGATCCGGATGAGGTTGCAGTCTACAAGCTGTGGAATGCGATTCTGCATACCGCCCGTGCTGACGGCCAAGATCCGGAGAGTGACTGGGAGCTTCACGATGCGGCGTTTGAAAAGAACCTGCGCTTTCTGAACGAAAATCGTTTCGACTGCCTGCGCTATACCGCTTCGAATGGAACCGACCTGGTAATTGGCATGACGAAGGGGCATGAGTGGGCCGGTGGTAAGGGTGAGACCCCCGATGGTCATCCCTTCTTCCCTAACATCCCCACCGAGGAGGTCTTTACCTCGCCCGATCGCATGCGTGCTGACGGTATCGTGTACTCGGCCATGCCGCTCATCCACCACGGCAACAAGGTCGATGATTTTTGGATCAAGTTCGAGAACGGTCGCGTGGTGGATTACGACGCCCGCGTGGGCAAGGCGACGCTCGCAAGTATCATCGATACCGACGAGGGCGCTGCTCATCTGGGAGAAGTCGCGCTCATTTCCAAGAACACGCCGATTCGCGAAAGCGGCATCCTGTTCTATGACACGCTCTATGACGAGAATGCCAGCTGCCATCTTGCGCTGGGAGTCGGCTTCCCCGAGTGCATCGAGGGTGGATATGATATGTCCAAAGAGGAGCTCCTGGAGCATGGTGTCAACGTTTCGAGCACGCACGTCGACTTTATGATTGGCACAGACGACATCGATATTGCGGGCATTACGCCCGATGGACGCGAAGTTGTGATTTTCCAGAACGGCCAATGGAGTTGGGAATAGTCCCAGACCGTGGTACAATGCCACCCGCGGGCCGTTAGCTCAGCTGGCAGAGCAGGGGACTTTTAATCCCAAGGTCCAGGGTTCGAACCCCTGACGGCCCACCCAAAGATTGTAAAAGCGACTGGCTTCGTCTGGTCGCTTTTTTGTTGGCCTCACATGGGGTCGAACCCGAAAGGGCGCGGAGCTGAGAAAACGCGTAAGCGTTTGCCAGCGCAGCTCGCAAGGCGCCGTGGCGCCGCAGCGGCCGCCTGCACGGCAAAGTATGCCTGGGCGAGTGCGATCTCTGGCTTGTTTGAATCTCCGTTCTGGGCGATTAAATAGCATGCATAGCGCGTAAGTTTGTAGTCTTTAACCGCGCGAGCGGCGACACCGGCAGTTACCATTTTCGTGGTGTCACGAAAATGGGAATCGACTGGAGTTTTGTTTGTTTCGCACGAGACTTTTGCCCTCTTAACAACTTCGGCGAAGTTCTCCCATCGAGTGTATCCCATGGGTTCCATTAAATCGCGTGCGAGCCATTACTCAACTCCGTCTTCGACATTGGCGTAGCTATCAAGTTCGACACGCCACTTCTCGATATCTCTACTATCCATATCTCCTCCTCGCTGGCCTATTGTTTATGCGGGCTTTGCCCGCTCTGTATTCAGAATAAGGATACGCTGTCGTGCGGACACGAATGGGCCCCGTGTCACTTCGAGCTCACGGGACCCATGGATATCGATTAGTTGTGTTCTGCTTTAGATAGGTGTCAGTTTAATTCGCTCGATAGTGCGAACCTAGGCTTTCGGTTCGTTTGCGCATGGCTTTGACCATCTCCGCAGCCAGCTGAATTTGCGACTGTAGGCGCGCGAGGGCAGCGATTTCGCTGTCGTTGGCACGCGGCTTATTTAGAGTCGTGGCTTCATCTTGCAGGCTTTCAAGCTCCTGCAGCGCCTTGGATAGACCCGCATCGGTCCTGTTGATCATGCAGTAGGCGCTCATTGTGTGCTTGAGGCAGCGGGTTAGGCGTTCGGCGACTGCTGTAGCGATGCCATGCTCGGGGAGGGCGACATCCACCGGTGCGTCAGCCTCGGGAGCGTCCAGTGCTGCTCGAGCCGCTGATGCGCCCGCAATGCGTCCGAATACGATGCCATTGGCGCTCGACAGCCCTCCGATGCGGTCGGCGCCGTGCATGCCGCCTGTTGCCTCGCCACAGGCGTAGAGGCCCTCAACGCCCGTGTACGCGGTCCTGTCGATCTTGATGCCGCCGTTGGCCGCGTGGGCATACATCGCCACACGCATCTCGTCGCTCGGAGCGATACCATGCTCGTCTTGTAGCCAAGTGGCAAATGTCTGCACGAACTCGGGGACATTCTCTCGCGGGAAGTCGTAGTGGAGCGCCAGACCTTCGGCACCCGCTTGATCGACAGCAAGATCGATGGCGCGGGAAGCTAAGCGCGAAGTGAAGGGGCCATATCCTGAGCGTTGCTCAAGCAGATCGTCTAACTTTTCGTTGGCAATGTCGACCGGTTGGTCAAACGTGACGTAGCGCCAGGTCTTTTCGTTAAAGACCAGGTTGCGCTTAGGTTCAATGAAACCGGGCATCATCTGCATGAACTCTATATTAGTAAGCGATGCACCGTGCGCCAGCGCGATGGCCTGCGAGGAGCTGAGTACATCGGCCGAAGTGAGGCTGCGTTCGAACAGACCGCCCGTGCCGCCCGCAGCGATGACGGTGGCCTTTGCTGTAAAGGTCACGATGCGCTCGTCTGTTTGGTTGTAGAGCACGGCGCCGGTAATCTTTTCGGTTGTGCTTTCAACAAGGTCTATAAGCTCGTGACGGGGGAGCAGACGAATGCCAAGAGACTTGATCTGGGCCGCACACGCGTCTTCAAGAGGCTTTCGGGTCAGGCCGCGCCAATTGCGCGTCTTGTGGTCGAAGCAGGGGATAAATTGCTTTTGCTGGGCGCTTTCGGCGCTTTGCGGACGCTGGAGTTCTACGCCCAGATCCTGTTCGAGCCAGTCAATCGCTTGGGGAATGCCGTGGACGAACGTCTGGACGAGTTCGGGGTCGGCAACGCCGCCACCGACGGTTTGGATGGTGTCGATAAGGTCTTGTTCGTCGTCTTTGTCGACGGGACCAATAAGCCCGAGGCCCCAGGTGCCCGGGAAGAAGCTCGATCCGCTCATGGTCTTGCCAGCGCATGCGATGGCAACGGTCGCGCCCGCGCGTGCTGCTTCTATGGCGGCGCAAAGGCCCGCGATGCCCGATCCGATTACCAGTACATCAGTTGATTCCATAGGATTCCTTTCTCGTTCGCGCATTGTCGCACGGGAGATTGGCAAAGGTATCGCAAAGATTGGATAAATCGGTAAAGGGCAAATATGGCGTGTGGACGTTAGGGCCGCTTGGCGGCTCCTTCCCATCACGCCTTACGTTCCATCAGAACTGATATATCGGCTCTTGAACGCTTTGCGGCGACAAAAAAGAGCCGCTACCCGGGTGGGTAGCGGCTCTAAAGCTCAACTATACGAGCATCGCGCGGGCGCGATTAGGCCTTGAGGGCCTCCTCGACGGCGACAGCGCAGGCGACGGTGGCACCGACCATGGGGTTGTTGCCCATGCCGATGAGACCCATCATGTCGACGTGCGCGGGCACAGAGGAAGAACCGGCGAACTGGGCGTCGGAGTGCATACGGCCCATGGTGTCGGTCATGCCGTAGCTGGCGGGACCGGCGGCCATGTTGTCGGGGTGCAGGGTGCGGCCCGTGCCGCCGCCGGAGGCGACGGAGAAATACTTCTTGCCCTGCTCGATGCACTCTTTCTTATAGGTGCCGGCGACGGGATGCTGGAAGCGGGTCGGGTTGGTGGAGTTGCCGGTGATGGAAACGTCCACGCCCTCGGCGTGCATGATGGCCACGCCCTCGCGCACGTCGTCCGCGCCGTAGCAGCGCACGTTCGCGCGCTCGCCCTCGCTGTAGCGGATCTCACGCACGACGTTCAGCTTGCCGGTGAAGTAGTCGAACTGGGTCTGAACGTAGGTGAAGCCGTTGATGCGGCTGATGATCTGAGCAGCGTCCTTGCCGAGACCGTTGAGGATGACGCGCAGAGGCTCCTTGCGGGCCTTGTTGGCGTTCTTGACGATGCCGATGGCGCCCTCTGCGGCGGCGAAGGACTCGTGACCGGCGAGGAAGGCAAAGCACTTCGACTCGTCGGAGAGCAGCATCGCGCCGAGATTGCCGTGACCGAGACCGACCTTGCGGTCCTCGGCGACGGAGCCGGGAACGGTGAAGGCCTGGATGCCCTCGCCGATGATGGCGGCAGCCTCAGAAGCAGTCTTGGCGCCACGCTTGACAGCGAGAGCGCAGCCGAGGGTGTAGGCCCACTCGGCGTTCTGGAAGGCGATGGACTGGGTGTTGTTGACGATCTCACGCGGGTTGAAGCCCTTGTCGATGCAGATCTGCAGAGCTTCCTCGAGGGAGGCGATGCCGTTGTCGGCGAGGCACTTGTTGATCTTGTCAGCGCGGCGCTCGTAACCTTCGAACGTAACAGTCATAGTTATTTCCCTCCCTTTCTACTCGTGAACCGGGAACACGCTGGCGACGGAGTGAGTCTCCTCGTCGGTGCGCGGGTCGATGTACTTGGCAGCGTTCTCCCACTGACCATAGTGGCCCATAGCGCCAGCGATGGCCTCCTCGGGGGTCTTGCCGGCCTTGACGGCGTCGGTGAACTTACCGAGGTTCAGGAACTCGAACGCGATGATCTCGTTCTTGTCGTTGAGAGCCATGCGGGTGACGTAGCCCTGAGCGAGCTCGAGGTAACGAGCGCCCTTGGCCTTGGTGCCGAACATGGTGCCGACCTGGGAGCGAAGGCCCTTGCCGAGGTCGTCGAGGGAGGCGCCCACGGGCAGGCCGCCCTCGGAGAACGCGGTCTGGCTGCGGCCGTAAACGATCTGCAGGAACAGCTCCCGCATGGCGGTGTTGATGGCGTCGCACACCAGGTCGGTGTTCAGCGCCTCCAGAATGGTCTTGCCGATCAGGATCTCAGAAGCCATGGCTGCGGAGTGGGTCATGCCGGAGCAGCCGATGGTCTCCACCAGA